>WFTU01000280.1 GCA_015485375.1 Paracoccaceae bacterium
GCATCTGGCACCGACGTTCACTGCGCTTGCCGATCGGGACATGCGGGGATTTGAGCGGTTCAGGGCAAGGGTTGACGCCGAGTTCGCAGAGGCTCAGCGCATCGCGGCAAACGCCAATAAGGCGGAAATATCCGAATACAGGCGCGGGCAGAAGCTGGTGGATGTTTCGGGTAGGTTCGGGGATACGCTAATGACGTTCAGGCGCATTGTTGAAAGCGCGCATGAGCTGCACCCGCTGATAGAGGCTGAGATGGATTTTATGGGACGGGCTGTTACGGTTCGGCTGGACCCGCTTGATGTGCGGGCGGGGGAATAATTTTCGCGGGTGTCTTTTCCTTGCGGGCATCATGGTGTATATATGGTGGCGCGCGGACAGCCTTAACGGCGACGTGCTGCGGGCCTTGGTGAAATAGACCTAGGCCAAAGTGTTTTGTGTGTTTTGGTTGGCTGTGCGCAGCACTTGGAAAGTGGCGAGATTGCACGGGGCGCGGTCGGCACAGCCACCCAGAGCGCACAAGAACAGAACCCGCCGCGCCTCTTAACAATGCGCACCCCGGCGGGTCACTTATCAGCGTTGAGGCTTCAAGCTTCCGCTGTGCGCCGGGTCTGGTTCCTCCCCTGGACCCGGCGCAAGATTTCCGCTGCCGGTAGCCCCGGCGAAACGCGCGCTTATCGTCTTGCGGAATGGCGATCAGCCGCGATACCCAGGGCATCTAGCCTTTGGGGCGCATCGCAGGAAGGTTTACGGCGGGTAGTGCCTGCGACACGATCCCCGCCAGCTTACGCAAAAAGGCCCGCCATGACGCTATCCGACGATATACTCAAGGACGCCCAAGCCGCAGCCGCAGACGACGCGGTTTACAAGCTGATGCAGGACTGGGTTCTTGACGGCGGTGAGGAAACCGTAATGTTGGCGGCGATGGCGCAATTCGTAAATGAAGTGAACAGGCAGTTTCGTAAGATGCAGAACTGACCACCTCGAAAGGGCTGGACATGGCGGCAAGAAAGAGAAAAATCAGGCACGACGATGAAACCCGCGCAAAGATACAAGCGGCGCAGATCATAAACAGGCTGCACAACCACCTTATGGGAAAGGTGGACATGGATAGCGCACAAGTCAGTTCCGCGAAAACATTGCTCGCCAAGGTGTTGCCTGATTTGAAGGCGGTTGAGCTGTCTGGGCAAGGCGACAACGGCGAGGTTGTTTTCAAGACGGTTTACGAAGCCAGTGATTCATGAATTCCGCGTTCGGTGGTATCAGCGCGCATTTCATGAGGCGCTGGTAAACAGAACGCACGATCGGCTGATTGCCATTTGGCATAGGCGCGCTGGAAAAGACGAAATTGTCCTGAATGCCATGCGGACGCTGGCGATGAAAGACCCAGGCACGTATTGGCACTGCTTCCCCGAGCAAAAGCAGGCGCGCAAGGCCATCTGGAACGGGGTGAACGGGCACACGGGCAAGCGGCGCATCCTGGAAGCATTCCCGGAGGCCATCATCCGCCGGATGCAAGACGACGACATGTTCATTGAGTTGATTAACGGGGCAACGTTCCAGTTGATCGGCTCAGACCGATACGACAGCACGGTAGGGTCAGGACCAAAGGGGATCGCCTATTCGGAATGGGCGCTAAGCAACCCGGCGGCGTGGGCCTATCATTCCCCCATGATCCGCGAGCAGAAGGGGTTTGCGGCGTTTATCACAACACCGCGCGGCAACAACCACGCAAAGACGATGTTTGACCGCGCCAGATCGTCGGATGCCTGGTTTTCCCAGCTTCTTACGGTTCGGGACACCGGCGCACTTGACGAGGAAGCGCTCGCTGAGGCGTTGGACGAATACCAGGACCTGCACGGCATTGACCTTGGCCGAGCGATATTTGAGCAGGAGTATCTTTGCAGCTTCAGCGGCGCAATGGTCGGCGCTTACTTCGGGGCGGAAATGGCAAAGGCAGAGTGCGACGGGCGCTTTGTCGATATCGCCATTGATGAAACCCAGCCGGTTCACTGCGTGATGGACTTGGGGAAGGCGTCAAACAACCCCGTTTGGCTGTTCCAGGTGATCGGCGGGCAGTTGCTGATTGTGGACTTCTTCAAGCCAGAGAGCGACGATCTGGACGATTGGTGCCGCGAGTTGCGCGATATGGGTTTCACGGGAAACACCTACGTGCCGCACGATATCATGGTGACGGAATGGGGATCCAGCAAGACCCGCATCGAGCGGCTGCGCGAAAGAAAGATGAAGCCTGTTCGCGTCCCGAGGGTGAGCGTTGCGGATGGCTTGCAGGCGGGCCGCATGGCGATCAACGCGGCTCTATTCCACCAAGGCGGAGGCAAGCGCGGCGAAAGGATGGCGCTCGGCTGCGAGGGGTTGAAGAGCTACCGGCGCGAATGGGACGCTGACCTAAAGACGTTCAGAGAGGTTCCGGTGAAGGATTGGGCCGAGCATATCGGTTCGGCGTGGCGTTATCTTGGCCTGAGTTGGCGCACAGTGACCGAGGTCGAGGAAGAAAAGAAGCCGCAGGAATTGGAATACATGGTTGGCGCTGACGGGGTTGTGCGTGGTAATATGTCAGTGCGCGAAGCTGTGGAAGCAATGGTTAGACGGAGGAAGCGAGATGGCTGATGACCGTCTAACCGCGATAGGAATTGTTGATGTCTGAACACGACTACAAAGGCTACCGCGAGATCGGCGAGAAGTGGCTTGCGCGGATCAAGGCTGCCGAAAAGCGCGAGGATACGTGGCTGAAAAGCGCGACGGCTGCGGAAGCGGCTTACGCGCAGGACAGCGACAGCCGGGAAGCGCTATATTCGTTCAACATCCTCAATTCAAATGTTGATACGATTGTTCCGGCCATCTACAATTCTACACCGGTGCCGGATATTCGTGATCGGTTCAAATCCGGCGATGATGTGGCTAAGGCGGTTGGGGACATCTTCGAGCGGGTCATTGCGACCCAGATCGACGATAACCGCTTGGACCAGGAGATTGAGGCGGCGGCGCAGGATGCTTTCCTTGCCGGGCGCGGGATTGTTCGGGTCAGGTTTGACGCTGACGTGGACGCCCCCGATGATTTGGCCGAGGATGATGCTGAGCCGCTCGAGGCGTTGGAGGAACCGGAAGCCCGCGTTTCGAACGAAATGATCAGCTTCGAAGCCGTTTCATGGCGAGACTACCGCGAAGGCCCGGCGCGGCGGTTTGAGGATGTGCCGTGGGTTGCGTTCCGGCATTCAATCCCCCAGGAGGATTTGGAAGACTTCCGCGACGCCGAAATGGTGCGTGCACAGATTGACGCTGACTTGGCCATCGACGATACGGAGAACAGCGATATTGAGGTTTGGGAGGTCTGGGACAAGGACAGCCGCAAGGTGCTGTTTATCAAAAGCAGCGACGGAATGGTTCTGAAGGAAGAGGAAGACCCGCTTGGCCTACGCGGGTTCTTCCCGATCTCCAAGCCGGTGCAGCCGATGGGGCTGACTGGCAAGCGCTTGCCGGTGTGCCCGTTCGACATCTACAAGAAGCTTGCGAAGGAGCTGGATCGCATCAGCACCCGGATCAATGCCATTCTCAGCGGCCTGAAGGTCAAGGGCTGGATCACGGGCAACACCGAGGATGTGAGCCGGTTGGCTGACGCTGGCGACAACGAACTGGTGCCGATCAGCGGGTTTGAGGGGCTGGCCCAAACCGGCGGCATCGACAAGGCGATTGTGTGGTGGCCGATCGACAAGGCCATCCAGGTTCTGCGCGAGCTTTACGTGGCGCGAGACCAGACCAAGCAAGCGATCTATGAGATTACGGGGATCAGCGACATCGTGCGCGGCGCGAGCCAGGCGCAGGAGACCGCTACGGCGCAGCAAATCAAGACCCAGTGGGGTAGCCTGCGCATCAAGAAAATGCAGCGGCTGATTGAGCGGACGGTTCGAGATTTGTTCGTGATGGCAACCGAGATTGTTTCATCGCGGTTTTCTACGGAGACCATCCAGCAGATTGCCGGTCTTGAAGTGACGCAGGAAATGGAAATGCTCCTGCGCGACCCGCTGCAGCGATACCGGATCGACGTTGAGAGCAATTCCACCATTCGGGCCGACGCATCGCGCATCAAGGGGGAATTGTCGGAATTCCTGAACGGAACGGCGAACTACTTTGCGACAATGGCCCCGGTTATCGCGCAGGCCCCTGAGGCGGCGGGTCCGGTGGCTGACATCTACGCTTCGTTTGGCAGGCTGTTCAATCTTGGGCAGCAGGGCGAGGCCGCTATCGAGGAAATGGTGGACATTGCCAAGCAGGCGGGAAGCAAGCCACGACCGAACCCCGAGGCAGAAAAGCTCAAGGCTGAAATGGAAGTCAAGCAGGCCGAAATGCAGTTGAAGGGGCAAGAGGTTCAGATCAAGGGCCAGGAGGTTGCCGTAAAGCAGGGTGAGCTTGCGCTGAAAGGGCAGGAGCTTGATCTGAAGCGCGAAATGGCTGGGGCGGAATTCCAACTCAAGGCGGCTGAGGCCCAGCCCGCTGCGGCAGAGCAATTCGACATTGGCGAACAGCTTGCGGCGCACGGCCAGCGCATAGAGGCTCAAATCAAGATGTTGGCCGAGGCAATGAGTAACATGGTTACGGCACCCCGCGAGATTGTGCGGGATGAAATGGGGCAGCCCGTCGGGATCAGGATGATGGGCATGGAGCGGAAAATCGTGCGCGGCGCGAATGGCGAAATCGAAGGGCTTGAGTAATGACCACAACCACCAAACCGGCGGACCTTGTAACGAACCTTGGGAAAGGCACGTTCAACTTTTCCTCGGACACGCTGCAGATCGCGCTTTCAAACACGGCTCCGGCGTCGGAAACGTCTGACCCGACGGCTTCGGGCAACGGCGTCTTGGCCAATGTGACGCAAATCAGCTATACTAACTACTCCGACGATATGACGGTTGATCGCGTGCTGCAATCGGTCACGTGGACGGAGAGCGGCGGAACGGCCACGTTGGACGCCGCTGACATCACTATTACCGCATCTGGCGGCTCCTTGGCGACGTTCCAATATATCTACATCTTCGACCAGACCGCGACCGCGCCGGTTGATGCGCTGATCGTGGTGATAGACCACGGGTCGGCGGTTTCGCTGACTGCCGGAAACAGCTTCAAGCTGACCTTTAACGCGAGCGGCATTGTTACGGTGACCTAATGGCCGATCCGGCTGTTGTTGCCTCCACAGAGGCGAGCACACTAAACACGCCGAGCATTACGGTTAACAACCCGACGAACGCTTCGGGTGACGAACTGTATTACTTCGTGTCGTCTGCGTCTGCCTATGCGGTTGGGACACCCACAGGCCTGACGCTAATACAGACGTTCACCGGCAACGGCGACCGGATTGTTCAGTGGTTTTCCAAAACGTCCGGCGGCAGTGAGCCTTCGACCGTAACATTTTCCGGCGGGTGGACTGACCGCGTAGCGTTCGCATACTCGATCAGCAACGTTGGGAGCACCGGCACCCCAGCGACGTCAGAGGGCTGGGGCTCTTCGATAACGGCCCCGTCGATAACCGTTTCCGCTGGGAGCATGTCTTTCGACTTGTTCTTTGCCAGAAACGAAACAATCACCTATGCGTCGGCTGATCACAACATTGACAGCAACTCGACGTCATTCGCGATTGATACGAACGTCGGACTTTCGGCGGGGGCGACCGGCGATAAAACCGCGACGATGGCCGGTAGCACCAATTGGGGCGGCGCTCAAATTGAAATTCTCGGGACGTCTGGCGGGACAACGATAACCTCAAACGTCCCGGTAACGACTGTATCAGTTACGGCCCCGGCCCCCACAACGACCACCACCACGGTTTCGTCCGTTCCGACCACCGCGGTATCCGTTTCCGCGCCGGTCCCAACTACCACCACGGAGATTGTTTCAGCGGTTCCGGTAACGAGTGTTTCGGTTTCCGCGCCCGCACCAACAACCACCGAAACAGCGGCTGTTCCCGCTACACCGGTAACGGTGACAGCGCCGACGCCGACCACGGCGACGACCGAGGTTTCAAGCGTTCCCACGGCCACGGTTTCGGTCGCCGCGCCAGTCCCGACGACCACGACCACGGTTGTTTCGCTTGTCCCGGAGACACCAGTAACCGTTACGGCCCCCGTGCCCACCACGTCGCAAAGCGGGGTCACGGATTCGCTGGTTCCGGTTACGACCGTCACGGTTACGGCCCACGACGCAACGACGAATGTTGTTGCCCTGGACAGCGGCAGAACCGGCGGCGCTTGGCTTCCGATCATCTACGTGGACGAAAACGGCGACCCGGTTGACAAGAAGGAAATCAAGAAGGCCGTAAAGAAGGTCAGGCGGCAGGCGAAGAAGTCAGCCCCGAAGGTGGCGCAGGAGGCCCGCCAGCAGGCGACCGTGGCAATCGAGGCGCTGGATCTGGCCGTTCCCACCGCTGCCCCGTTGGATGATCTGCTGGAAGCGGCGCGGCGCATTGATGAAAGAACCGAGCGGCTGATTGAGATATTCGTTCAGGCGCAGGAAAGAAACCGGCAAGACGAGGCGGCGCTTCTCTTGCTACTTGCAGCATAGAGGCAGAAAATGGCGACAATCACCCCGACGCGCAGTTCCCCGGCGCGCAATATCGAAAAGGTTGTCTGGGCTTCCCAGGCCACCGGAGACACGGCCACCGGCATTCAGCCGAACGGCATTGTGCGCGGTTCGGTGCAATTCACCGGCACATTCGGCGGAGCTACCGCTGTTTTGCAGGGTAGCAATGACGGCACGAATTGGGCCACGCTGAAGGACCGCACGGGAACGGCGATTTCGGCAACGGCTGCAGGTATGTTCGACATTGAAACCGGCGCGCTGCAAATCCGTCCGTCCACGTCTGGCGGCACGGCTGACAGCATCACCACGACGTTCATTCAGCGGCATCAATCTGTCTGATGGCTGTTTTTGTCT
>WFTU01000281.1 GCA_015485375.1 Paracoccaceae bacterium
CGTATCGACATGCTGGAACGTCTGGCCGACATGATCCGCGGGCAGGATACGCGCGCCGGATTCGAAGCCAATCCCGATATGTTGTCGATCACCGGTCTGACGCTGGAGCAGTTTGCCAATCTGATGGAAGGTCTTGGCTACAAGGCCGAGCGCGGCGAGCGGCCGAAGGTGAAGGCGGAAGCGGCTCCGGAGGCGGCGAAGGAAGCCGAGGCTAAAGACGAGGCTGTGGTGGAAGCGCCGGCAGCAGAAGCTCCGGCCGAAGAAGCGGCGGCGGAGGAAAACCCCGCCGAAGCGGAGGCTCCGGCGGAGCCCGAGGTCGAGGTTTTCTATACCTTTACATGGGCGCCGCGGCGCCGTCCCAATACCCAGCGCAACGAGCGCTCCGACAACCGCAAGGGCAAGCCGAAGGGCAAACCGCGCGGGAAGGGGCCGCGGGACAACAAGCCGAAGAATTTCTCGGCCAGACCACCAAAGGCCGACAAGCCGGTTGATCCCGACAATCCGTTTGCCGCGCTGCTGGCGCTGAAGGACAAGAAATAGGTGAGCGAGAAGGGCGCTGGCATACGGCTGGACAAATGGCTGTGGCAGGCGCGCTTTTTCAAAACCCGTTCCTTGTGTGCGAAACAGATTTCCGCAGGGCATTTCCGGCTGAACGGGCAGAAGATTTCCAAACCGGCGACAATTGTGCGCGTGGGTGACGGGCTGGTGTTTCCGCAGGCGCGCGATCTGCGTGTGGTAAAGATCGCGGCGCTCGGCACGCGGCGCGGTCCGGCGAGCGAGGCGCAGGCGCTTTACGAGGATCTGACGCCAAAGCCCGATCCCGCCGAAATCACGCCGGATGTGCCCAATAACGACCGCAAGGGGCGCCCGACGAAGAAAGATCGTCGCATGATCAATCAAATGTGGGGCAAGGGGCCTTGATCCCGCTGCAAAGCCGCTCTAAATACGCGAAACAGTGAAGTGTGACAGGCTTTACCCGGATTATTAACCTATTGAGGGTTCCCAGATGACCTATATCGTCAATGATGCCTGTATTGCCTGCAAATATACCGACTGTGTCGAGGTTTGCCCCGTGGACTGTTTTTACGAGGGCGAAAACATGCTGGTGATCCATCCCGATGAATGTATCGACTGCGGTGTGTGCGAGCCGGAATGCCCCGCCGACGCCATCCGACCGGATACCGAGCCGGACGCGGAAAAATGGGTGGAATTCAACCGGAAATATTCTGAAATGTGGCCGGTGATTATCAGCGCCAAGGACCCGCTCCCCGATGCCGAGAAGCGCGACGGAGAAGAGGGCAAGCTGGAGAAATACTTCAGCGAAAAGCCCGGCGAGGGCGGCTGAAACACGCGCAAATATTCGCAAATATGCATTAAAACCCGCAAACGCTTTAAATTGCGGGTTTTTTGTGCTATATAGGCTTGGTAACTCGGACGGCCCCGAGGCGTTTTCGCAGTCAGGCGCGCGAAGCGGAAGGTCGTCATCACAGATAGCAATCCGGCCCGCGGCTGCACGTTTTGCAGTCAGGGGCCGTTTTGTCCGTAGGGAAAAGGAAGAAGGCAGATGAGCAAGAACAAGAACGATATGATGTTCAGCCCGAATGATTATGTGGTCTACCCCTCGCACGGGGTCGGGCGGGTTGTCTCGATCGAGGAACAGGAAATCGCCGGCATCATGCTGGAGATGTTCGTGATCACCTTCGAGAAGGACAAGATGACCCTGCGCGTGCCGACCGCCAAGGCGGAATCCGTGGGTATGCGCCCGCTTTCGACCCCCGATGTGGTGGAGAAGGCGATGACCACGCTCAAGGGGCGTGCGCGGGTGAAGCGGGCCATGTGGTCGCGTCGTGCGCAGGAGTATGAACAGAAGATCAACTCGGGTGATTTGATCATGATTGCCGAAGTGGTGCGTGATTTGCACCGCAACGACGAGCAGCGCGAGCAGTCCTATTCCGAGCGCCAGCTCTATGAAGCGGCGCTGGAACGCCTGACCCGCGAGGTGGCAGCGGTCGAGGGCGGTCAGGAAGATCTGGCGCAGAAGAAAATCGACGAGGTTCTGGAAGGGCGCGCGGCAGCGGCCTGATTTCAGGGAAATTTCGGAAAAACCGCGTTCGGGCAACCGCGCGCGGTTTTTTTATGTCAGGGCGATAAGGGCCGCGAGGGCGGCGATCTCGGCACATTGTTGGGCGGCGCCAAGGACATCGCCGGTCTGGCCACCCAATGTGCGCTCGGCCAGCCAGAGGATCGGCAGGGTTCCGGCGAGGCCGATGACAAACAGGTAAAGCCCGCCGAAACCTGTCAGCAGGAGCGTCGCCAGCAGCGCGATGCCGAGGGCCATCAGCAGGGTGCCTTGTGTCGGGCGGCCGGTGGCGGCCGAGAGGCCGGATTTGCGGGCGTTGCGCAACTCGGCCATGGTGACAACCATGCCTGCGCGGGAGACGGCCCCGACGGCGGCGAGGTCAAGGATCATTTCCCACTCCGACAGGGGGGCGATGCCGGACCAGCGGGCGAGCAGGGCGAGCGTGAGGGCGATGGCCCCGAAGGCGCCGATGTGGCTGTCCTTCATGATCTCCAGCCGTTGCTCGCGGGTGTTGCCGCCCATGGCGTCGGCGAAGTCGGACAGACCATCTTCGTGCATGCCGCCGGTTGTGATGGCGAGCATGGCGAGCGCAAGGGCGGCGGCCATGCCGGTAGGCGCGCCGAGCCAGAGCGCAATGGCGGCCAGCAGGCCAGCCAGCGCGCCGAGGGCCACACCGACGAGGGGGTAGGCCCATGCCGCTGCGGCGCCGCGTTCACCGGCGCGGGTATGATCGACCGGCACCGGCAGGCGGGTGAGCAGGGAAAAGGCGACCCAGATATCGTGCGGTTCTGCCAGAGCGGGTGTTTTGTCGGTCATGTGGCGCTTTCGTGCGTTTTTGCCTTCACCATCCGCGCCGAAACGCGCTAGAGGTTTCGGGAACGACTATAAGAGGACTGACCATGCCGTTGAAAGCGTTTTCGACCCTTCCCGAATTTGCCGCGATTCTTGCTGATCTGCCGTCGGCGGATGCCGATGCTGCCGAGGCTGCCACGGCGCGCAACGGTGTGCTGACCAAACCGCCCGGCGCACTGGGGCGGTTGGAAGAACTGGCGATCTGGTATGCGGGCTGGCGCGGCGCGGCGGCGCCTGTGCTGGAGAAGCCGCAGGTGATCGTTTTTGCCGGCAATCACGGGGTCACGGCGCAGGGGGTTTCGGCCTTTCCGGCAGAGGTCACGGCGCAGATGGTGATGAATTTCGAACTGGGCGGCGCGGCGATCAACCAGCTTTGCAAGACTTTCGGGGCGGAAATGTCCGTGCTTTCGCTTGATCTCGACGAGCCGACGCAGGATTTCACGGCGGAACCGGCGATGGACGAGGCAGGCGTTATAGCCGCCTTGCTGGCAGGCTGGGAGGCGGTAGATCCGCAGGCCGACCTGCTGGTGGTAGGCGAGATGGGGATCGGCAACACGACCTCTGCCGCCGCGATTGCCAGCGCGTTGTTTGGCGGCAACGGGGCCGGCTGGGTCGGGCGCGGCACGGGGATTGATGACGAGGGACTGGCGCGCAAGGCCGATGTGGTTGATCGCGCCGTGGCGTTGCATGCAGGGCAGGGGCCGCTCGATACCCTGCGTTGTCTTGGCGGGCGCGAACTGGCCGCGATGGCCGGCGCGATTGCGCGGGCGCGGGTGGAACGGATACCGGTGATTCTCGACGGG
Organism: Paracoccaceae bacterium; assembly: GCA_015485375.1. Lineage (GTDB taxonomy): Bacteria > Pseudomonadota > Alphaproteobacteria > Rhodobacterales > Rhodobacteraceae > NORP23. The sequence goes on from WFTU01000281.1 coordinate 3,736, forward strand.
TTTATCTGCACCGCGGCGGCTTCAGTGCTGGAAAAGGAATGCGAAGGCGCGCTGGACCATTGCGTGGCGGGCCATGTCTCGGCCGAGCAGGCACACGCGCGGCTGCTGGCGCATCTGGGCAAGGAGCCACTGCTGTCACTTGGCTTGCGTCTGGGTGAAGGCTCGGGCGCGGCACTGGCAATCGGGGTGCTGAAAGGGGCGGTGGCCTGTCATTCCGGCATGGCGACCTTTGCCGAGGCGGGGGTTTCGGAGGGGTAAATTTCTGGAGAGGATCAGAAAGTGATCCGGTATCAATCCTGATCCAAGGTTGAGGGCAAAGAAATTTGAAAGGAAAAGTTCGCGAACTAAATTCCACCTGACAAATGCCGCCTGAAAAACGGAAATCGTCAGATCAGGCCTGAACCGCTACATCTTCGCTGAACCAAAATTGATCCGACATATTGCCCTCCTGATGTTGGAGAGCATTGATTCAGAACTTCCTCACAATCACAGGCAAATTAATGGGTCCTGATCCTAGTTATATTCCAGCGCCGGGGTGTTCATCTCGCAAAGCCCGCGCGGGACGACAAACGGAACTGTTCCCGGTGTGGTTAACCGTTCCATCGGATTTTCCAGTAAAAGTCCTTGCGCGTTCCAGTCTTGAACGCCGCCCTTTAATATCCAGACATCGACATCCCGTTCGCAAAGCTGCATGATCCATTCGACCACGGTGTTATCTGGTGATCCGTCTTCGCTAACAATTACGACGGACCTGTTCTCGACATCCTGATGCGTGTTGTCAGCGAGTATCTCCTGCAGTTTCCCGATATTGATCGCGCCCGGAATGGTGCCGGAAAAAAAGCGCTCCTGGGATCGAACGTCGAGAAGCAGGTAGTCTTCGTTCTGACCCTCGACCAGTATCTGGTCAAGTTGCGCCGGCGTTATCTCCTGTGTTCCGCATTCGCCGGATGCCGAAGCGGCAAGAGGTTTCGCAAGAAGTAGAACAATAAACAGAATTGTAGCAATTGGGCTTTGCATTCATCCAACCCGGGGCAGGCCCGACGCGCACCCGCCCCCGATATCTGCCGGTTTTCTCTCCTCCAGACCTACGCCCCACTGCAGCGAAGCGCGAATATTGTCGCAACCGAGCGAACAGGCCAAATCTGGCGGAACAACCAAAGCGTCAATCCCGCCCTCCTGAACAAGATATTTTATATGCATGATCGACGACGCACCACCTGACAGCCACAAATCTCCGGACCAGTTTTCTAGAACATGCTCCCTGAGATCGAGATCGAGGCCTTTTCCGAGGCTCGCCGCACGGGATGCGTGCAGGTAAAGGGCGGAAAATCCGAGGCGCTCCGCCTTTTCAAGCCATGAAACCAGTGAAAGATCTCCGTCGTCAACCCGATAGGAACCCTGACTTGTAAATACCGGCTGATAGGTGCGAAAACTCTCGCTGTAATGGGTTGTTGGAAAATGATAGCCAACCTCCTGACGGTTCACATCGACGCGCGGAATCCAGGTAAGCTCGGGCTGTAGGTCACGCAATCTGGCGGTTTCCTCGATCCCCGAACTGCAAATTATTGTTTTGGCAAGTCCGGCCATCTCCTGATCGGGCTGCGGGAAGATATCCTGCAACATAATTTCCTTGCCTTCGATATCCATTCCGTCCGGGGGGGTGGACGATGCCAGAATATATCCGTCTGCGGCATCAGGAACGGCCTCGGGAGGCAGGATTCCGGAGGTTTGGGACAAGTCCACATAGAGTTTGTTCTGTCGGTCGGTCATGGTCTAGTCTCCCGGTAGCAGGTTGTCCCAGAATTCTTCGGCATCGGGGTTTCCGAGGTCTTTTTCCCGCAAAACCTGTGCCGATTCCTCGCGCTCCAGCGCCTCGTTCACCTCGTCGGTCAGCTTCAGCAGGCACTTCGCCGCCGCCGACTCCGGTGCCGATAGGACCAGCGGCGCGCCGTTGTCGGCAAATTCCTGTGCCGAGGGGTCCAGCGGGATGCCGGTCAGCATACTGATATGGCGCTTGCGGGCCAGACGGGGCGCCGTGCCGGAGGGATACAGCGCCTGTTCCTCGCCACAGCAGGGGCAGATATAGGCGTTCATGTTTTCCACCAGTCCGAAAACCGGCAAGCCGAGGTCATGGAACATGTTTACCGCCCGCTCTGCATCGGCCACGGCCAGTTCCTGCGGCGTTGTGACAACCACGGCGCCGCTGATCGGGATCTGTTCCAGAATGGTCAACTGGATATCACCGGTGCCCGGCGGCAGATCGACGACCAGCACGTCGAGGTCCGGCCAGCTTACCTCGCGGAACAGCTGCAGCAGGGCTTGCGCCACCAGCGAGCCTTTCCATGTGATCGGTGATTCCGGCGGGGTCAGGTTGCCCATCGACAGGGACCAGACGCCGTGGGTCTGTTCGGGGATGGCATTGCCGGTCTCGTCCTGCATCAACTCGCCCCTGGTGCCCATCATCCGCTGGATCGAGGGGCCGTAAAGGTCGGCGTCCAGCAGGCCGGTCCGCTTGCCCTTTGCCGCCAGCGCGCAGGCGATATTGACCGCGATGGTGGATTTGCCGACGCCGCCCTTGCCGCTGGCGACCAGCAGAATGCTTTTTACGCCTTTGACGGGCTGCAAGCCGTCCGGGCTATCCGGTTGCGGGACAGGTTTTTGCGGGGTGAGGTTCGGGACGGGGCTATTCATGGACACGGACCTTTTCGCTTGAGGGGTTCATCAGGATGCCGGCAAGGGTGCGGGCCACGTCGTGCATCATCAGGGCCGAGGAGCTTTCGGGATCCGCGACCACGACCGGCTCGCCCTTTTCGGCATAGGCGGCGACGTCGGGCTGGAACGGCAGACGGGCCAGCAGCGGCACGCCGGTTGTTTCCTCCAGATCGCGACCACCGTGTTCGCCGAACAGCAGGTGTTCGTGACCGCAGGACTTGCAGCTGATACCGGCCATATTCTCGACAATGCCGAGCGCCGGAACCGCCAGATCGGCGAACATTTCCATGCCGCGCCGCACATCCTCGACCGAGGTCTGGCCCGGTGTTGTCACCGTCAGAACGCCCGATATGACAAACCGGTGCGTCAGTGCCAGATGCACGTCCGAGGTTCCGGGCGGCATATCGACGATCAACACGTCAAGTTCGCCCCAGTCCACATCGTCAAACAGTTGCACCACCCCTTCATCCACCAGCGAGCCGCGCCAGATCAGCGCCTGCTCGCGCGGCATCAGAAAGCCGAGCGACATGACCTTGATGCCGTGCGCCTCGAACGGCGCGATTTTTGTCTCGCTCCGGTTGGGGTCGATCCGGCCTGTGAGCCCGAGCAGCATCGGCGCCGAGGGGCCGTAACCATCCGCATCCAGCAGGCCGGTTTTCAGCCCGTCCTGCGCCATCGCCAAGGCAAGGTTGACCGCGAGCGTGGATTTTCCCACCCCGCCCTTGCCGCTATGGACCAGCACGATATGGCGCACCCCCGGCAGGCGGCGAAGGCCTTCGGGGACTTTGGGGCGCGGCTTGACCACGACCCGCTCGACTCCGCCCACGTCCTGCACCAGCGGGGCAATCAGGTTTGCCAGATCGTCGCGGGCA
>WFTU01000282.1 GCA_015485375.1 Paracoccaceae bacterium
CCTCCACCAGACGGCGGGAGTTGGAGGAATTCGGGGCGCCGATCACCAGCAGCGCATCGACCTTCGGCGCAATTTCCTTGACCGCAGCCTGCCGGTTGGTGGTGGCATAGCAGATATCCTCTTTGCGCGGCCCGACGATATCGGGGAAACGGGCCTTGAGCGCATCGACGATGCCGACGGTGTCATCGACCGAAAGGGTCGTCTGGGTGATATAGGCAAGGCGCGCGGGATCGCGCGGCGCAATTTCGGCCACATCGGCGGCCGCTTCCACCAGCAGAACCTCGCCCTCGGGCAGTTGGCCCATGGTGCCGACGGTTTCGGGATGTCCCGCATGGCCAATCATCACCATCTGCAGGCCTTGCGCCGCATGACGCTCGGCCTCGATATGCACCTTGGAGACCAGCGGGCAGGTGGCGTCCACATAGATCATATTGCGCTGCTCGGCCGCCTCGGGCACCGATTTTGGCACACCGTGGGCCGAGAAAATCACCGGACGATCAACGGGGCACTCATCCAGCTCCTCGACAAACACTGCGCCCTGATCGCGCAGGCTGTCGACGACATATTTGTTGTGAACGATTTCATGGCGCACATAGACAGGCGCACCCCATTTTTCGATCGCCATTTCAACGATCTTGATGGCGCGGTCGACTCCGGCGCAAAATCCGCGCGGCGCGGCGAGATAGAGGGTAAGCGGATCGGACATAAAAAACTCCGGCAGAACGGTTCACCCGTTCTTACCGGAGCCTTGTCAGAATTTACAGTGCCTAGTCTTCGGAATTCGGAGAGGAATAGACTTCGGCTTCGGGCCGCGGAGGCCGCCCGATAACATCGCGCAATTCTTCCAGTTCGATGAAGTTGTCGCACTGCCGGCGAAGCTCGTCCGCGATCATCGGCGGTTGCGAGCGGATAGTGGAAACCACCGAAACCCGCACGCCCATGCGCTGAAGGCTCTCGACCAGCGGGCGGAAGTCGCCGTCACCGGAGAAAATCACGATATGGTCCAGATGCGGGGCCAGTTCGAGCGCATCAACCGTCAGCTCGATATCCATATTGCCCTTGATCTTGCGCCGGCCCATGGAGTCGGTGAACTCCTTTGCCGGTTTTGTGACCATGGTGAATCCGTTGTAGTTTAGCCAGTCGACAAGGGGACGTATCGGGGAATACTCGTCATTCTCCAGAAGTGCGGTATAGTACATGGCCCGCAACAACCGGCCCCTGCGCATGAACTCTGTGCGCAGGAGTTTGTAATCGATATCAAACCCGAGTGCCTTGGCGGCGGCATAGAGGTTGGACCCGTCAATAAACAGAGCCAACCGCTCGTCTCGATAAAACATTCGCTTCTCCAAGCTGGAATTTCGCTGGCATTCCACACAATAATTTTGCAAAATGCAACAGCAGGAACTTGACGTTAAGGATAGGTAGAATTCCACAACATGCAAGGTCAAAATGAGGAAAAGATGACGCGACGTTATGGAATTGCCCTTGGCGCCAACCTGAATTCAACCTTCGGGTCAGCATTGCAGACACTGGAACAATCCCTCAGGTTGTTTTCGGATGAATCGTTGACGATTCGCGGCCGGAGCCGGTGGTATTCGACACCGGCTTTTCCCGCCGGTTCGGGGCCGGATTTCGTCAATGCGGCGGTATTGGTAGAGAGCGACAAGGCCCCGCAGGAGGTTCTGTCCTCCCTGCACCGGATCGAACAGGCCCTTGGTCGCACACGGGAAAACCGGTGGGAGCCACGCATTTGCGACCTCGACATGGTTTTTTGTGACGATCTGGTTTTGCCGGACTGGGAGACCTATACCCGCTGGCAAAATCTGGCATTTGCACAACAGAAAACGGATTCGCCCGCACAGCTTATTCTGCCGCATCCGCGTCTGCAGGACCGCGCATTTGTTCTGGTTCCGCTACTGGACGTCGCGCCGGAATGGCTGCATCCGGTCACCGGACGGAGCATCGCGCAGATGATCGCAACTCTGCCGAAACCGGATGTTGCGCAAATCACTGTTATAGCCGACTGACCCCTCTTGCATTTTCCCTGCAGGCGGCGTATGAGTGCGCCCTTCCATCGTCCCCTTGCGCAGGAGCATGCCCTATGGCCCGTGTAACCGTTGAAGACTGTATCGACAAAGTCCCGAACCGCTTCGAGCTGGTAATGCTCGCCGCCCATCGCGCACGCGAGCTGGCAGCAGGTGCGGAACTGACCGTTGATCGCGACAACGACAAGAATCCCGTTGTGGCCCTGCGCGAGATTGCCGAGGAAACCCTGACCGCCGAACAGCTGCGTGAAGCCGCGATCGAGAGCTACCAGCACCAGATCGAAGTGGACGAGGCCGAAGAAGACCAGATGTCCCTGCTCATGGGCACCGAGGAAGCCGACAAGGCTGACGAGGATATGTCCGAGGAAAACCTGCTTCGCGCCTTGATGGAAGCACAGGAAGACAAGTAAGCTCCTGTAGAGCGGGGGCGTTGCCCGCCCCTTTGGAGCCTTGTATATGATTGACGTCGAAGACCTCG
>WFTU01000283.1 GCA_015485375.1 Paracoccaceae bacterium
AGTGCCCAGGGATCGAGAGGCTCAAGCTTTTTGCGGTCATTATAATTGGCTGGCATCAGACCGTATTTGATCAATCGTTCCATGAACTCTTTGCGACGTTTCAGGCGTCGGTCATGGTTCTTGCGCGCTTGCTTTTTCTCTCTTTTCGTGGCCGCAAGGGAGGTTTTCTTTTTTTGGTCGCGCCCATCCGGGAATACGCGTGTATTTGCGGCAAGCAATGAAAACGGAGCTTGGTCGCCGGGGCGATTCACTTTTTTCAGTGCGGCCCATCCGATTGAGTTGCTGCCTATATCTAAGCCAAGACGCCATTCCGTCATGCTCACCCCCTGATTTATGCCTGTAGCGAAACATAATTTAAAGGCTTGTGTATCTATATGGAAAGGGCTAAGTTAATAGACACAGTTATAGCTGACTGGAAAACGCGGTCTTTCCGTTAACAAGGTGTAAGACCACAAAATGCCCTTAACTGGGTGGGCGGCTCCTTCGGGGGCCGCCTCAGACTGCTGACAAAGTTCTCGCCTTGAGGGGGGACTTTTGATTCAATGGGGTATGCTTAAGAAACCTTCCCCCCATCAGACCGAACTTGAGATGGTGACGCTCGAGAGTTTGGTTCCAGCCGATCACCTGCTGCGCAAGATCGACGCTGTGATTGATTTTTCCTTTATCCACGACCGGGTTTCGGGTCTGTATTGCCCGGACAATGGCCGTCCGGCGTTGGATCCGGTGTTGATGTTCAAGGCCTTGTTTCTCGGTTACCTGTTTGGCATTCGCTCCGAGCGCCAACTGGTGCGTGAGATCGAGGTTAATGTCGCGTATCGCTGGTTCTTGCGGATGAAGTTGACGGAGGCGGTGTTTGACGCCTCGACGCTGAGCCAGAACCGCCGTCGGCGTTACACCGACACCTCGGTGGCGCAGGACATTTTTGATGGCATCGTCGAGCAGGCCATCAAACACGGTCTTGTTGACGGGACGGTTTTGTATACGGACAGCACGCACCTCAAGGCCAACGCCAACAAGAACAAGTGGGACAAAAAGGTTGTCGCCAAATCCCGGTCGGCCTATTGGGACGACTTGGACCTGGCGATTGAAGAAGACCGGGAAACCCATGGCAAGAAACCGTTGAAGGCGAAGGAGCGTCACCCTGTCGAGAAAGAAACCAAGATCAGCCGCACCGACCGGGACGCGGGTTACATGGTGCGCGACGGCAAGCCCAAAGGCTTTTTCTATCTCGATCACCGCACGGTAGACGGACGGCTGGGCATTATCACCGATACCCATGCGACGCCGGCCAACGTCCATGACAGCATTCCCTATCTGGATCGCCTGGACCGGCAGCGCCGGCGCTTCGGCCTGGACGTTCACGCGGTGGGGCTGGATGCGGGCTATGCCACGGCGGGGATCGCCAAGGGGTTGGAGGACCGGGATATTCTGGGCGTTACCGGTTACCGCCGCCCGAACCTGCGCAAGGGCTTCATGCCGAAACGCAAATACATCTACGAGAAAGAACGGGACGCCTACCGTTGCCCCAACGGTCAGATCCTGTCTTACGCCACAACTGACCGCAATGGTTATCGCCATTACAGAAGCGATCCCGCCAAGTGCAAAACCTGTCCGTTGCTGGCCTCCTGCACTGCTAATGCCAAACACCAAAAGACCGTCACCCGCCACGTCTGGCAGGACGCGCGGGACAAGGCCGATGCTTACCGCCTCACCGATTGGGGCAAGCGCCTCTACAAACGGCGCAAGGAAACGGTGGAACGATCCTTCGCCGACGCCAAGCAACTGCACGGCCATCGCTACGCGCGGTTCCGGGGGCTGACGGCTGTCAAAGTGCAATGTCTGCTCGCCGCCACCGCCCAAAACATCAAAAAAATCGCCCTGGCATTGGCCCCAAAACCACAACACAGCCCCGCATAACAGGGCCGGCCCTTACGCCCCGCATGGAAATGGCCAAAAACGCTCGAAACAACAAACCCCGCCGAAAAAAAACGACGGGGTTTGTCAGCAGTCTGGAGGGGCCGCGGCTTGTCGCGGCCCCTTTAGGTTTTATCAAGTGCCGAGAGACAGGTTCGCATCGTCTTTCAGATCATCCGGGGTAATGGCAACATGTTGTTCATCTTCGGCCTCTCTTGCCAGGCTGGGCGAATTCGTCATATTGCATGCCCCATGATGTCCGATCAAACGACAGATGCCGACAGGACCACGATGACGGATGGCGGATACTGGCGGTCGCTGGTTCCGGAATTGAGCATCGGTGCCTATCGCCGCCCCGATCCCTGCCCGATGACACCGGAATGCCTGGCCGGCGTCTCCGACGATCTGCAGCAACGGGGCTATTTCGTTCTGCCGCCCTTGCTGGCGGAAGAAAGCCAGCCTGTTGCCGGGGCTATCGGACGGCTGGCCTCCCTGGGCATTCCGCCTGCACTGATCTGGGTTTACGACGCGCCCTGGGCCCTGTTTGCCCGGATGTCCGGTTTTCTCAAATATTTTCTCGGCGAGGAAATGCGCCTGCTGCCGCATTTCTGGGCCTGGCACGTCACGGCGGATAAAACCTTTTCCGCCGGCGGTGAAACCGGCTGGCCGATGCATCGCGACTGTTCGGTTCCGACAGTGATCGACGGGATCATCATGTCCTTGTCGTTGTGGATTGGGCTCAGCGATGCTCGGACGGAAAACGGCTGCATGCACGTGCTGCCGCTGGATGTGGAACGCCGTTTGGGCCGGAATGCACGCACGCCGGAGGAATTGCCCGATGGCGCGGCGGTGGCGCTGGCGGTGCCGGCGGGCACGGTGATGGGCTGGCGTCAGGATGTGCTGCACTGGGGCGGTCGCGCCCGGGTGGCGGAACCGCGGATCAGCCTGTCGCTGGAATATCAGAATGCGGCCTTTGCGCCTTTGGCCGAACCTTTGCTCGATCCGCTTGATCCGCCGTCCTTCGACGACCGCCTGGCGCTGATCGCGGCGCAATTTGCCAAATACGGCCATATGCAGCCGTTGCGCCCGGCAGAACAGGCATTTCTTGCCCGCATGGGCTGGGTCTGAGCGATGTCGCTCGAACGGGCGGTTGCGCTGGCACGCCGTGGCGATCTGCCGATCGCGCCATTGCTGAAGGATATTGCGGAGGCGCTGTGCAGACATAATTCCTTGAT
>WFTU01000284.1 GCA_015485375.1 Paracoccaceae bacterium
CGATGGCACACGCAAGCTGACTGCTGGGATCGGGAGCGTAGAAGAAGTCCATCGCCTCCACCGCGCCGGTGACGGACAGGTTGGTGCGGCCGGATTGCACGCGGATGTAGCGGTCGTCGTAGTTGGTTTCCAGCACCTTGTTCAGACGCGAAACCCCGAGGATAACGGAATCGGCAGTCGGCAGCGCCCCACCCGCGAGCGAGGTACCGGAGCCGCGCGGAACGACGGGGACGCCTTCCTCGTGGCAGATTTTCAGGATGGCGGCGACCTCTTCGGTGGTCGCTGGCAGAACCGCGACCAGCGGCGGGCAGCGATAGGCGCTGAGCGCGTCGCATTCATAGGCTTTGACTTCCTGCTCGTCCGCAATCACCGCGCCTTCGGGCAGGACCGATTGCAGGCGGGTGACGATCTGCTGTTTGCGGGCCAGAATTCCGGCGTCCGGGGTCGGCAATTCCATATAAAACTCTCCTTTGGTAAGATTATATTACCAATTTACCCCAATTGCAAAGAGAAACGAGGCTATCTACTATTCGTTCCAATATGTTCCGCCGCGGTCCGTGACGCACGGGCGCGGCGCGTTCTAATACCCCCGTAAACCACTTATGGAAATACAAAAATGATGACTTCCGAGGGATTGATCGAGGCCGTTCGCGCCCGTTTTGCCCATGTTGACGAATGCCCGTTTCAGGGGCCGCGCATTTTCTTTGAAAACGCCGGAGGGGCGCTGACGCTGAAATCGGTGGTGGAGACCTCGGGCCGGTTCGCGGCGATTCCCGACAATCAGGGGCGGGATAATGTGGCCTCGAAGGCGCTGGTGGATGTGATCGCGCGGGCCAAGGCGGATATGACCCTGTTCATGAATGCCTCTGGCGGGCAGTTCATTGCGGGGGAAAGCGGCACGGAGCTGCTGTTCCGGCTGATCCGCGCAGCCTGTCTGGGTGTCGGGGGCGGCAAGGTGGTCGGCTCGACGCTGGAGCATCCGGCCTCGCGCTCGGCGGCGGCGAAATGGGCAGGGGTTGCAGGGCTGGATTATGTTTGCGTGCCGCATGACGATGCAACGGGGACGGTCACGGCGGCGGATTACCTGCCGTTTATCGATGCGGAAACGAAAGTCGCGACGATCCTGCATACCTCGCCGGTGACCGGCATGGGGGTGGATGTGGCCGCGATTGCAAAGGCCATTCGCAAGGTCTCGCCCGAGTGTTTTATTATCGTGGACGGCATTCAGCACGCGGCGCACGGGCGGCTGGATATCGACAGCTATGATATCGACGGCTATGTGGTGTCGCCCTACAAGATGTTCTCGCGCCACGGCTACGGCATTGCGTGGCTGTCGGACCGCCTGAGCGCCCTGCCCCACCAGAAGCTGGACGGCGCACCGGCCGATAGCTGGGAGATGGGAACGCGCGATACGGGGGCCTATGCGACGTTTTCCGATGTGGTGCGCTATTTCGAATGGCTCGGCGGCGAGGTGTCGGACGCGGTCGATCCGCGCGCGAAAATCGTGGCGGCGGGCGAGGCGATCCACGCGCAGGAAAAGGCGCTGACTGACGCGATGCTGCATGGCACCGGCAACCTGAAAGGGCTGGCGGATATGGCGCGGGTGGAGATCATCGGCGGTGTCGATAATCCGGCGCGCGAGGGGCTGGTCTCGCTGGTCGTGCGCGGGACGGATACGTCAGAGGTGGTCGCGCGGCTGAATGCCGAAGGTATCCGCACGCATATCCGGCGCGCCGACCATTATTCGCGCAACGTGCTGGACCCGCTGGGGCTGGCAGACTGCGTGCGTGTCTCCATGTGCCACTACAATACCGTCGGCGAAGTGGCGCAGTTTCTGGCGGTGATGGAGGAGATCACCGGTTAGCGGCTCTCGAACCGCCACGCCCACAGCGACAGGGCGGCGATCAGCAACAGCACCAGCCAGCCGGGGGCGAGCGGGGTCAGGCGGATGTCCTGCACCGTATAGGCATCGCGGCGCGGCAGGCCGAGCCAGCCGTTTCCGGCGGCGATACGGTCGAAACGGGTGCGGCGCACGTCGGGGATGCCCTCGGCAATCGGGAACACGCCACCGCCGGTGGTCCCGACCAGTGACAGCAGGTCGGGGCTGGCGCCGACCGGTTGTTCGTATTCGCGGCTGGCGGCGGGGCCGACGGCGACGAGGGTTTTCTGGTCTCCGTTGGTGATCGTGTAGATGCCGTTTTCGGAAGCGGTGAATATCGCCTGCCAGTCGCCCTCGGACTTTTGTTGCAGCAGGGCGCTTCCGGTCTGGCCGGAGGGGGCGGTGAATTGGATGCTGGTGGGGACATCACCCAGCGAGCGGCGGGTAACGGTGACCTGTTCGCCGCTGGCGGTGGCGCTCAGGACTTCTTCTTCCAGTTCCGGCTCTTTCATCAGCCAGTGGGCGAGGCGGCGCAGCAGTTCGGCCTGCGGCCCGCCACCCTCTACCCCGCGCGACCAGAGCCAGACCTGATCCGAGGCCAGCAGCGCGATACGGCCCTCGCCAACCCTGTCGAGCATCAGCAGCGGCTGGCCATTGACCCCCTCCATCACCACATTTCCCGAGCGCGGCGCAAGGTCGATCTGGCGGAACCAGCGACCCCATTTCGGGATATCGGGCTGTGCGGGATCATAGGCCAGCGCCTCCAGCCCCGCGGTGACCGGATGGCGACGGCCGAGTGCGGAAACGCGGGGCAGGAAGCCCTCGGTATAGATGCGCCCTGTCGGCAGGGCGGGCAGGATGGTGCCGAGAGAGGAACGGGCGAGGCTCTCGACCCCTGCGAAACCGGGGCCGGTGGTGACGAGAATGGCACCGCCGCCCTCCACATAGCGCACGATATTTTGCAGATAGATGTCGGGCAGTATCCCGCGCAGGCGGTAGCGGTCAAAGATGATCAGGTCGAATTCCTGTATCTTGTCCATGAACAACTCGCGCGTCGGGAAAGCAATCAGCGAGAGTTCGGTCACCGGCACGCCATCCTGTTTGTCGGGCGCCCGCAGAATGGTGAAATGCACGAGGTCCACGGCAGCATCGGCCTTGAGCAGGTTGCGCCATGTGCGCTCCCCCGCGTATGGCTCGCCGGAGACCAGCAGCACGCGCAGGCGGTCGCGGATGCCGTTGACGGTCAGGATGGTGCGGTTGTTGCGATCGGTGATCTCGCCGTCAACGGCGGGGGTTTCAAGGGTCAGCAGGTTGGCCCCCGCGTGGGTAATCGGCAAGTCGACCGGCACGGAGCGGCCAACCGGCAGGCGCACGGTTTGCGGCGGGCCGCCATCGACCGAGGCGATAACAGTGGCAAGGCCGTCGGAGTCCGGCACGGCGCCCGTGTCCTCGATCCGCAATGTCAGGGTGACGTTCTCGCCGACAATCCCGAAGGCGGGGGCGTTCTCGAGCGTGATGCGGCGGTCCCAGTCTGTCGGCCGTCCGGTTTGCAGCAAGTGGACGGGGGCCGGGAAATCCGTCATCGGGGCGAGGTCGTGGATGCGGCCGTCGCTGATCACCACCGCTCCGGCGATGCGGTCGGGGGCGATGTCGGCGGCCGCTTCGCGCAGGGCCTGCAAAAGCAACGTGCCGCGCAGTTTGGCATCCTCGGGCGTGTCGCGCACGGTAACGGTGATAATTTCAAGCGGCGGGTCGATGCGGTTGGAGAAGGCTTCCGCGATTTTGGCGCGGGCCTGTTCGAGCTGCGCGGTGCGCTCCGGCAGGGTCTGGCTGGCGGTTTCGTCAATCACCAGAAACGCGACGTCGGCAAGCGGGTTGCGTTGCTCCAGCCGATAGGACGGGTTGGCGATGGCGGCGAGCAGAACCAGCGCCGCAAGGCCGCGCAGGAACCAGCCACGCAGGCCACGCCATGCGGCCAGCGCCAGCAGCAGAATCGCAAGTGCGGCGAGGGCGGCCAGCACCTCCCAAGGGAGGAAGGGGGCGTATGTGACCGAATCGCTCATTCGCCCAGCCTTTCAAGCAGGGCAGGCACATGCACCTGATCGGATTTGTAGTTTCCGGTCATCACATACATCACCAGATTGACCCCGAAGCGCCGCGCCATTTCGCGTTGCCGGTTACCCGCCAGCCCGCGCCCGATCGGGAACATCGGGCGGTTGTTGGCATCCACGGCCCAGGCTGCGGCCCAGTCGTTTCCGCCGATGATGACCGGCGACACGCCGTCGTTGATGTTGGCAAAGCGCTGTCCGTCCGGTGCGGGGGTGGAGACCTCTACCCAGACCGGGGTTTTCGCCCAGCGACCGGGGAAGTCCTGCAACAAATAGAAGGCGCGGGTAAGGACGTGGTCCTGCGGCACCGGCTCCAGCGGCGGAATATCGAGGCTGGCGGTCAGGCGTTGCAGGGCCTGTGTATTGGGCCCGTCCCTCCCCTGCCCCGCATCACGGGTATCGAAGAGGATCATGCCGCCGTTGGACAGATACCGGTTCACCCGTTCGCTGGCAGCAGGGGAGAGGCGTTGCCGGGCCTCGGTCAGGGGCCAGTAGAGCAACGGGAAAAAGCCGAGTTCGTCGGTTTCCACGTCGACACCGATGGGGGTGGTCGGCTCGATAGACGTGCGCTGGAACAGCACGAGGCCAAGGCCGCGCAGACCGGCGGCGCTGATCCGGTCCACCTCCGGATCGCCGGTGCGAACAAAGGCGAGGACAGTTTCGTTGGCGGCGCGCAGGGCCAGCTCGTCGGTCCCGGCGCGGGCGTCGTCGAACGGCAGGATAGCGACCACCGCCAGCAGCCCGAGCGCCTGTATTGTACCGGAGTTGCGCAGGCGTCCGGTAACCCAGAGGGTGGCGAGGATATCGAGCAGCAGGAACGACAGGGCCACGATCAGGAGCAGGGGTTTGAAGGCTTGCGCCTCGCTTTCCCCGAGGATTTCGAGCGGGGTTCCGGTTGGCAGGTCCAGCGGCGCGAGGCTTTCGCCCGCGCGCAATACGTCGATAGCCACGGCCTCCTCTCCCGCGCGGTAGATGCCCGGCGGGGCGTCGCTGGCGACGGATTCCAGCAGGCGCGCGCCGCTGACCGGAACGGGATTGGCCGGCTTACCAAGACGTCCGAAACCGTCCAGAACCTGCTCGGGGATCCAGTCACGGCCTGTCAGTTCGGCGGGGCCGGTGGTGGTGCCACTGCTGATCGACAGGCGCTCCAGCATTTGCACGAACAGGCCGGAGAGCGGCAGGGTGGACCATTCGGCGTTGGCGGTGACGTGGAACAGGACCACCCGGCCCTCGCCCAGATCGCGGGCGGTGACCAGCGGGGTGCCGTCCTCCAGCGCCGCGAGGGTGCGGGCGGCGAGATCGGGGGATGGCTGGGCGACAACTTGCGAGGAAACGGTGACCTCGTCAGGTGTGGCCAGGCCGAAAAACGGGCTGCTGGCAGGGAAAGGCTGCAGGCGTTTGGGTTCGCTCCATGACATCGCGCCGCCAAGGCTGCGCCCGCCGGAACGCAAGCGGACCGGCAGCAGCGGGTCCTCGCGCTGGCCGATACCGCTGGCGGCGAGGCGCGGGCCGGCAAAACGCAGGAGGAGACCGCCCTGCTCTACCCATGCCTGCAGTTTGCTGGCGGAGCTGTCCGAGAGGGTGCCGATGTCGGCCAGAATAATCACGTCGGGCGCTGCGAGCAGACTGTCGGTAAGGTCGGCCTTCAGCAGCACCACCGAAGGCTCCAGCGCTTTTTCCAGATAGAACAGCGGCGAGACCAATTGCGGGCCTTCCTGCATCGGCGCGCCGATCAGCGCGACTTTGCGACGGCGCAGACCGTCGCCCACCAGCACGACGGCGGCGGCGGAGTTCTGACCTTCCAGCGTGACGCGGGTCGCACGATTGCGCAATTCCAGTGGCAGGTCGAAACCGGCCTCGGCGGTGCTTTCGCGCGCGCGCAGCAGAACTTCGGTCCGGGCCAGTGCGACAAGCGCGCCGCCGGGGGCATTGCCGATTACTTTCAGGTTAAGCGGACGGTCAACGGCTTGCGGCAGGGCCGTTATCGTCGTGGTCAGCTTGCCGTCCTGTATTTGCAACGGCTGCAGGGCCAGCGGGCTGCGCGGCGTATCCACAACTTGCAAGGTGCCGCGACTGGCGAGGTCCGCGGCGAGGCCGGATGCGCCGTGTGACAGGCCATCGGTCAGCCACCATGTATCGAACGCACCGCTGCGACTGGCGAGCCAGTTGCGGAAGCCCTCGCGGTCCGGCGCCCATGCTTGTGGCTCCAGCCCGCGCACCTCGGCCAGCCAGTCGTTGGCATCGCGAAACGGCAAGCCCTCGCCTTGCGGCAAGGGTTTGGCGAGGGAGACGAACACGGTCGGGCGGCCCGAACGGGCGGCCTGTTCCAGCGTATTTTCGGCGGCGCGCCGGCGCTCTGCCCAGTCGGGCGCGCTGGCCCAGCCGCCGTCCACGAGGACCAGCAAGGGGCCTTTGCCCTCGGCGCGGGTGTCGGGATTGAGGACCGGATCGGCGAAGGCGACGATAGCGGCGCCAAGGGCCAGCATCCGCAAAAGCAATAGCCAGAGCGGGGTTTTGTCGGCGATTTTTTCGGGATCGTTCAGCCCCAGCAGCAGGCGCACGGCTGGAAACTTCAGGTGTTTCGGCGCGGGCGGCGTGGCGCGGAGCAACCACCACAGGAGCGGCAGGGCCAGCAGGGCAAGCAGAAGCCACGGCGACAGGAATACCAGCGGGCCGAGGCTCATCCCTGCCCCCCGATACCGGTGAACAGCGCCAGAAGCGTAGCCTGCGGGCTGTCGGATGTGTGGTGTTTGATGTAGTGCCAGCCGGACTTGCGGGCGAATTCCTGCAGGCGCTCGGCCCGTTCGGACAGGCGTTTGCGATAGTTCTGCTGCAGGGCGCGGGCGCGGTGGGTCTCGAAGGACAGGCCGCCGCCCATACTCTCGAACACCACACGCCCGTCGAAGGGAAAGGCTTCCTCGTCAGGGTCGAGTATCTGGACGAGGTAGCCGCGGTGTATGGTGGTTGCGATGTTTTCCAGCGCCGGAAAAATCCGGTCGTCGGAGCCGAGGAAGTCGGAAAACAGAACGGTTGTGGCCGCTTTTAGCGGGCCATAGTCAGGGGCTGCACCGTATTCGGGACGGTCGGCGGCGGGCTGCGCCAGTGCATTGGCAATCCGTTGCAGGTGACGCTCTCCATGACGGGGTTCGGCAGCGGGTGTGGCGGGGAAAGCGATGCGCTCGCCGCCTTTGTCGAGCAAAACGGCCAGCGCCAGTGCCAACAGGTTCGCCCGCGCCCCCTTGGTGGTTTCGCTACCGCCACCGCGATAGTCCATCGACAGGGCGTCGTCAGACCAGAGGGCAACGGTATGTGCGGCTTCCCATTCCCGTTCGCGGATAAACACGGTGTCGGAACGGGCGGAGCGACGCCAGTCGATAGCAGACATCGCATCGCCCGGAAGGGCCTGGCGATATTGCCAGAAGCTTTCGCCCATGCCCGATTGCCGCCGACCGTGAATGCCGAGCGAGACACTGGCCGCCAGCTGTTCCGCCGCCACCAGAAGCGGAGGCAGGGTATCGGCCAGATGCTCCGCATCGCGGCGCAGATGCAGGGGGGTGACCATTGTTATGCAGCTGCCTCCGCACCGGTGGTCTCGGTGACGAGGGTGGCGATAACATCGTCGATACGCACCCCTTCGGCGCGGGCGGCAAAGCCCAGCGCCATACGGTGTTTGAGGGCGGGTTGCGCCAGTGCGGCCACATCGGCAAGCGAGGGTGCGAAGCGGCCGTCCAGTAGCGCGCGCGCGCGGACGGCAAGCGAAAGCGCCTGTGCGGCGCGCGGGCTCGGGCCCCAGCTGACGGTGCGTTGCACCAGATCGCCGGCAGAGGCATCGGGGCGGGCGGCGCGGACCAGATCGAGGATCGCCTCGATCACGCTTTCGCCAACCGGCATGCGGCGCACGGCTTCCTGTGCCGCGATCACGCCCGCAGCATCGAAAACCGGCACGACTTCGGCATCTTCGGTGCCGGTCGTAGACAGGACGATTGCGCGTTCGGCATCGCGGTCGGGGTAGTCCACGTCGATCTGCAACAGGAAGCGGTCGAGCTGGGCTTCGGGCAAGGGATAGGTGCCCTCGTGTTCGATCGGGTTTTGCGTGGCGAGGACATGGAACGGCGCGGCCAGATCGCGGCGCTGGCCGGCGACAGTCACCTGATGTTCCTGCATGGCCTGCAGCAGTGCCGACTGGGTGCGCGGGCTGGCGCGGTTGATTTCGTCGGCCATCAACAACTGGCAGAAAATCGGTCCCTCTATAAACCGGAAAGCCCGCGAACCGTCGGCGGAGGTTTCCAGCACCTCGGCCCCGAGGATGTCGGCGGGCATCAGATCCGGCGTGAACTGCACGCGGTTTGAATGGAGGCCGAGGACTGTGCCCATCGCCTCGACAAGGCGGGTTTTGGCGAGGCCGGGCGCACCGACCAGCAGCCCGTGGCCGCCGGACAGGATGGCGATGAAGGTCTCGTCAATCACCTTCGGCTGGCCGATCACGCGACGGGCAACCATGTCGCGGGCCCCGGCCAGTTTTGCCGCTATGTTTTCGAATTCGCTGATATCCATGCCTGCCCCTCAAAGTTTCCGTGCCCGGATTGTAACCGCATTGATGCATGCTTACCTTAACGCACACAAGAACAGAACGGCAGATACCATGTCCAATCCCGCTCAGAAATCCGTTACCGCCGACAGCATCGCCGCAGCCGCGACGGCTGCCGCCAAAAAACGCGGGCCTGCGCCTGTGCACCTTTGGAATCCGCCGTTTTGCGGTGATCTGGATATGCGGATTGCGCGGGACGGAACGTGGTTCTACCTCGGCACGCCGATTGGCAGGAAACCGCTGGTGAAGCTGTTTTCCTCGATCATACGCAAGGACAACGACAAATATTTTCTGGTGACGCCGGTGGAAAAGGTGGGAATCACCGTCGATGATGCACCGTTCGTTGCGGTGGATTTCCATGTCGGGGGAACTGGCAAAAACCAGAAGATCACCTTCACGACCAATGTGGATGATACGGTGACCGCAGGGCCGGAGCATCCGTTGCGCCTAGAACGGGATCCGGAGAGCGGAGAGCCGTCGCCCTATGTTCTGGTGCGCGCCAATCTGGAGGCACTGATCGACCGCAAGAGTTTCTACCGGCTGGTTGATCTGGGCGAGGCCGGAACCGTCGACGGGGTGGAGTGGTTCGGCGTCTGGTCGGACGGGGTGTTCTTCCCGTTCATCAAAGTCAGCGAGCTGTCTTTATAAACGCCTCGAAACCGTGCAGGAAATCCAGCTGCCCGTCGGTCTCGATCCATTTCGGGTTGCTGGCGCGGGTGCGGGTGATCGCGTCCGCGGCCGAAACCCCGTTCCAGACCAGCTGCGCCGCCAGCAAGGTTCCGGTGCGCCCCTTGCCAGCGCGACAGTGGAACACCACGGCCTCTCCACGATCGAGATAGGGGGCGACGGCCTCGCAAATCTCGACGGCCTGTGCCTCGGTCGGAGGGGTCATATCGGTGATCGGCGTGTAATGCGATGCAATGCCGTAGTGTGCGAACGCATCCACTTCGGGTTCGGATTCTTCGGTCAGGGTAACGAGAAGACGCGTGTTCACCCGCGCGAGGGCCTCCAGATCGCGCGAGAGGTCGCGGAAAATTCCGGGCCTCGGGGCGCCGCCGAGCAGACCGGGGACGAGCCAGGCAAAACCGTTGGGGCCGAAATACTCGGGCACCGGAGAGACCGCGGGCGCCCAGCCCCGTGCTTCGGGAAGCGCGTTATTCATGGCAGGTCCCACAAAACAGTTCGCCGGTGCGGGCATGGAGGTAGCCCTTGTCTCCGAGGGCCATTTCATTTCCGCAACCGTCGCATAGCGAAGCCACGACCAGCGTTTCCTCGACGTAGGATTCCCGGATGCGTTCCACCCCGTCGAGAATAACGCCGCGAATTTGCGATTTCACGATCTCGCGGCGGAACATCTCGTTCAGGGCAGCCCAGCGCGGGATCAGGTGTTCCGGAAAACCGAACATGCGCACGACCGAGAAAAACAGCTTCTCGCGATAGTCGAACAGTTCGTCGGAAATCAGCATCCAGTGATGGGCGTTGAACGGAAGTTCGCCGAAATAGTCGCGCCGACCGGTAAGCAGATCAGCCGTGAAGGCATATTGTTTCTCGATCAGGCGTTGCTTGGTGACACGGTGGAAAAATGGCGAAAGACGCGGGTCCGCGAAAACGCGGCCGTAAAACTCGGTCAGGATTTCGGTGAGGAGCGGGCCGCCTTGCAGCGCTTCCCAAAGCTCGGGGTCCGGCGGGACAGAGGCCACCTTGGCTTCGTCATCCGGTTTGTAAGGCACGGGCATCTCGAACGGGTCGGAATGCAGGTGATCCAGCTCCGCGCCATGGGCCAATGCGGCCACCCGCGCTGCCTCGACCATATCCGGAGCGCCGCAGACGATAACCGTGTGATCGCTCAGGGAGCGGCCGGGCGAAAACGCCATATCGGTAATTCTGCGCCCGCCGTTTTCACGAGAGGCAACGCAGTGAACCGTGAGGCTCCCGTGCTGCTCCGCCAATGCTTCAAGGTCTTCGCGCATATACAGGCCGTCTTCGGTTGTTGCGCCATGATACAGGGTAATCGGCGCATCGTGTCCGGCGAGCAGCGCATCGCGCACCACACCGATCAGCGGGGCGAGCCCGGTGCCGGTGCCGAGTAAGAGCAACGGGCGGTCTATCATGTCCTGCGCGTAGTAAACAACGCCGGACGGACCGTTGAATTCCACCCGGTCGCCCACCTCCATCGAGGACACCAGCCAGTCGCTAACCTTGCCGTCGGGATAATGGCGGATGTGCAGTTCTATATAATAGTCCGAAGACAGGCTGGCGATGGAGTAGCTACGCGCCTCGCCGTCCGGTCCGCGCAGGGTAACAAACTGCCCTGCCCGCCAGTCGATGTTGCGTTCGGCCTCCAGCAGGAATTTGTAAACACTGTCGGACAGTCGGGTTTTTTCGGCAATGACCGCGCCGGTAACCCATTTGGCAAGATCGGGGAGTTTGGCCTCCACCAGCCTCGGGTTGCTGGTCATGCACGGCAGAAAGAAACCGAGTTCCTGCAGTTCCTCGGGCAATCGTGCGCGGGCCTCGGGGCCGGGGTCGCCCGAAACGGCCTCCAGCATACAGGAGCGACAGGTTCCCTTGCGACAGGAAAACGTAACATTGGCCCCGCCACGCAACATGGCATCCAGCGCGGTCTGCCCTTCGGGAACCCTGTAGGTTTTTCCCTCGAACTGTATCCAGCGTGGATCGGAAGATTCTGCGGTGCTCAACGGGCGCTCCTGTCATTCCTTGCCCCGCCCCGGAAGCTCAACTTCCAAGAGATAGGAGCGAAATTATTGCGACAGGTTTATGACATAAACCCGAGCCGCATTTTCTCCGAAAAAATTCCCGGCCCGGGCATGGTTGCACAGATAATTGTCGAGCTGCAAGAGGGGAAATATAATGCAGGAAAAAAGGCGGATATTTGATTTATGTCAACATAGCATGGCAATTATTGCGGTAAGCACTCCGTTCGGGATTCCGTATCAATCTCGAAAACGTGAGGGGGTCGCCGGTCTAAAGATTTCTATTCGGCAAAGGAATGACATAAACTTGCCGCATTTGCGACGTAGCGTATTTATGTCGTAATAGTTGTATCTAGTTTTCCAGACAAATTTAGAGGTTTTTGACCTCCTACGCTGTATTGGCAGCCAGGGTGACAGATGAGTGAACTGGGTAAAATCGGAATCTGCGCGTCGGAGCAATTCGACATGCTCGAGGAAATTGTAACAAAGGCCCGCCAGCCGGAGTTTCCCGAAATTGACGTATTGTTCTCAAGCGCTATAGAGAAGATGCGTGCCGGCTGTGTTCGCCTGTCTGTTGTCGGTCAGGTAAAGGCAGGAAAAAGCTCTCTTATCAATGCACTCACCGGAATGCGGGATTTTCTTCCGACGGAAGTAAACCCGTGGACAGCCGTGATCACCAACCTCAATTTTGGCTACCCGGGCAAGCCCACAAGCGGTGGCGCATTCCTTCTGTTCAGCGACGGCGAATGGGAGAGGATGCTGGAAGGCGATGCCGAAACCAGAAAGCTGGCCGAGGAACTTCTTCCGGGTTTCAGTTCGGGTTTGCTGCGCGAGCAGGTCGAGGAAATGCGCGAAACCGCAAAAAAACGACTCGGTGGTCTCTATCATCACCTGCTGGGGAAAACGCACAGTTTCAACACAATTACGCCGGAATTGCTGGAGCGTTATGTCAGTGCAGGATACGCTGATGGCGAAAATGCCGACTCCAGTGCAGGAAAGTTTTCGGGAATCACCAAATTTGCCGAGGTATTTTTCCCGATGGAGCCTTTCGCGATTCCCGCCACGGTTTCGGATACTCCGGGGATTAACGATCCTTTCCTCGTGCGCGATGAAATCACGACGCGCAGTTTCCAGCACGCCGATATTTTTGTCGTCGCCCTTTCGGTGCATCAGGCGCTGAATACGGCCGATATAGCACTGCTGAAAATGCTTTCGGTTCACAAGGGGAAAAAGACGCTTATTTTTGTGAACAGGATCGACCAGCTTGACGATCCGGTCCAGACTGTACCCGAAGTGCTGCAGGCGCTCGACGAACGCCTGCAGGAAGAACTGGACGACGGCGATTACACCCTCATCGCGGGAAGCGCCGTCTGGGGGGGACTGGCGTCAAGCGGCAGCGACGACGACCTCGAGGCTGCCGCCCGGAGCGACGCATTCAGGTCCTACCGGGAACATCTGGAAATGGATGACAGCAGTTCGCTACGCGAAAAGTTCTACGCTATCTCGGGCTTCCGCGATCTGGCGCTTGCCATCGACGGATTGATTACAAACGGACCCGCAAAATCCATATTGCAGGAAGCGGTCTCGGAAGTATCGTCCTCGATCATGCTGTTGCGGAATATGCTCGAGGAGCGGCTTTCGCGCGAAGCATCGTCGCTCGTTGATACAGATGATATCCCTGCGGTTATAGCTCAGGAAAAGAAACGCATTTCACAGAGGGTCGGCAACCTCTCCGATCTGCAGGTTTCGCTGAAGAAGGCGGCCGATGCAGGACACAACCAGTTGCTCGGGAACGGCGATGTCGTCTTCAAGTCGGTGATGAAGGCGATTGACGCCGCTGTTACAGCCTATGTCGAAGCGCAATCGCGCAATTTGCGAGAGGCGTTTTCGCAAGACGGGACAAAGTCCCGCTGGACACTCGAGACCGGCGATATTCGCAGCCGTGTGGAACAGCAGGTCACCGAAAGCTATCGCAACGGCCGCACGGAACTGGACGGCTTGTTGCAAAAACATGCGGACTCTATCAACGAAATAATCAGGCCGCTGGCAGGCGATATCCAGATCGACCGGATCCTTGATAGCCTGCCGCATGACGATATTTTTCCGGGGTTCAAACCGGCCAGCACGCTGGTCGAGGTCGAACTGGTCAACGAGCGTGGCTGGAAATTCTGGAAACGCAGTGAAATGAGCGCGGACGAGGCCGTTAACCGTGTTAAAAGTGTCATTCGCGCGGAATTGTATTCTTCGATCGAGGCTTTGCGAAAAGTTGCCCGTCAGTCTATTGCCGAAAGAACCGGAGCGGCACTGGAGCGCCTGAACGGGTTGATTGATGCCTCCCGGCAGATGGTAGCAAGTGAAATCGAAAGCCTTGAAAACGACGCCGCGGCGTTGGCAGAAGGCGATGCCGGCGAAACCCTGCAGCGGATCAAGGCGGATCGCGAAGAACGGGCCGCACAGCGCCGCAAAAGCATTGAAGCCCTCAAGGAGGCCGAACTGGCGCTGCACGAAAATTTCGGGACCCTGGCCAAAGCACATTCCGCAAATCAGAGCCGGATGGCTGAACCGCCTGCTCTTGCCCGGGTGGCCGAACGATGAATATGGTATCCAACGTCACTTCGCTGAAGAAAAATGTCGGAAACGCCCCCTCGGCGTCTGTTGATCGGCATTTCAACATAGTTGTTGCCGGCGAGTTCAATGCCGGAAAGTCCTCGGTCGTAAATCTGTTGCTGCGCAGACAGGTTATGCCTGTGACAGTCGGCTTCACACACATGCCGCCGGTGCGGGTTTTTCCTGCCGGACAGGAAGCC
Source organism: Paracoccaceae bacterium (assembly GCA_015485375.1). Classification (GTDB taxonomy): domain Bacteria; phylum Pseudomonadota; class Alphaproteobacteria; order Rhodobacterales; family Rhodobacteraceae; genus NORP23. The sequence goes on from WFTU01000284.1 coordinate 14,097, forward strand.
TGGCACGTGCTTTCGGCAGGAAACGAACGCCTCCCGGAGGAGGATTTCCTGAGCGGTCGCATTGCGGGTACTTCTGTGCGCTCTGCGCGTATCGAATTGCCGCTGAAATCTTTCAATGGCGCAACAATAACCGAGGTTTCTGTCGGGCAGCACGGCGAGCTGGACCCCGAAGCCGAAGCTGCCCTGCAGTCTGCCGATCTGCTGATCTGGTGCACAATGGGGCAGCGGGCGTGGTGCCTGACAGAAATCACCGTGGTCGAAAAACTGCCGCCGAGGTTGCTGCGAAACGCCATTCTTGCGGTGACCAGAATCGACTACATGGATACTGCCGCAGACCGCGACAAGATCCTGACCCGCCTCGAGCGCGAGGCAAGCCGGTATTTTCGTGCAATCCTGCCGGTTGGCGCAAGCCAGAAAGCCCTGCGGAATGCCGCAGACGACAACCATTGGGCCGGAAGCGGCGGGCAAGCGCTCCACGACCACGTTATGAGCGAGTTTTCGCAGTCGGAGCATTTTGGCCGTGCGCCGCAAACCGCGGAACTGGAAGATATCGGAAAATTCAGATCGCAAGCGCCCGAAAAAACACTGTCGGTGACGGAGTTGCATGAACTGTGGCAGGAGAGTCTCAACGATCTGGAGGCATGGATCGCGGGGACTTCCGGCGTTGGTGACAAGGAGGTTCTGGGCGAAATCAAATCCCGCCTGCAAGATTTTCTGGATACGCATTTTTGCGTTCGGGACCCGTCCGCATCCGGAATTGCGCCGCTCGCCGCGGTATTCGGGCAGGCCATCCAGCGGGTTTCGCAAGAGATTGAATTGCCAAAAGGCCGTGCCGCCATCGGCATTGATCTGGTTTTACAGCTTGAGGAGGAAATTCATATTCGTTTGTCCGATACACGATAATTCCATTTTTGCACTTTGACCCACCCGAACCGGGTCGGTGCGCCTGTATTGTAAGTGTTGCAGCCTGTAGTTTTCCAATCCGTCGTATGACGTGTTTAGCAAAAACCGACGACGGTAATATTAACGAGAAGGGGACTGAAATGTCACTTGATAACGCCTTGGCAGATGCCATGAATACCATTCCCGAATGTGTCGCGGGGGGCTACGTCGACATGACCTCCGGCCTGTTGCTTGGCCTGAAAACACTGGATTCCCATCCGCAGGAAGTTCTGGACATGGTTGCTGCTGCAACTGCGGATATGTTCCAGGGGCCGACGGTTATCCAGGTCGAGGAATCGTTCAAGAAGTCGCGCGGAAACAGTGATAGCGATCACCACTATTTTCAGGAGTTTCTGGTTTTCAGCGACAACCTGATCCACGTTTTCCTGCGTACGAAACGCTATCCGGACCATGTTGTGGTCTTCGTGACGCGCAAAAGCGCCAACATCGGGATGGTTCTTGCCAAATCCCGCATGGCGGTCGATGCAGTGACGGACGCGGTCTGATACCGGAAAACCTCCGGAAATCATTGACATAATACAGCGGGCACCAGCAATATAGTGCCCGCAACTATTCGCGAGGTAGCGCTATGGCGTTAGGAAATCTTCTGAAAGGGCGTTTGGGCAAACGCAAGGAGCCCAAAGAACACCTGCGCGAAATTCCGGCGGCTATGCCGTTGAAAGACAAAAAAGGGCAGGTCTACCGGCTGGTGACAACTTCTATCCTTCCGCGGGATATCCGGCTTGGCGGGGCAGGTGCGACCGTTACACTGACAGCGGCAAACGGGCGGATTTGCAAGGTTTCCATTCGCCCCGACAAGGGCGGCGGCTTTTCCTACGATTTCACACAGGATGCCTATCAACGGGACATCGAAACCGCTATTGCCACCTTCCTTTCCGAACTCGAGGGCTTCTTTAACGCTGGCGGGCTCGTGGACGTAAAGGTGACAAGCCTGATAGAGGATTTCGAGAACGAGGCAGGGGTCGAGAGCGAGATTCTTATGCGGGTTTCCGAGCCCCCCTCGGACGAAAAGGTGCCGGAGACTATCGAGGAGCCGCAGCAGGACACTCCCGAGGCCGCCAAAACAGAGATGCCCCGAAACGACCCCGCTTCGGAAAGCGCGCCAGTTCCATTCGATTTTATCACACGCGCTCGCCCCCACTTTTCCGAAGTCGCATTCTTTTCCGAAGACGGTGAACAGGCCTTTACTGAGCGGAAGAAAATCGACCGTTTCGTGGACCGGTCGGAATTTTCGGCACTGGCCGAATGGCACAAACACATGTCCCCGACACTTGGTGACGAGATGATGTTTGTGTTTTTGGGCGATACCACAAGCACAACCGCCTACGCCGTTTCCCTGAACGAAAAAGAGGGGGCCGCGATCATGTTCAACCGGCCGAAAATGGGCCAGATCTGCCTGTCATGGTTCAAAAGCAGGTTTGCGCGCGACTGATGTCAGCCCCTGCCGTCACCATTCGCAATCTTTCAATCAGCGCCGATGAAACCCGAATTCTGCGAAACCTCGATTTCGATCTGGCGGACCGCAGCCTGACAGCGCTGGTCGGCCCGATGGGGAGTGGCAAGTCTACGTTGCTGACTTTTCTTGCCGGCGACACTGCTGCAAAAGGGCTGTTGGCAACCTTCGACCAGGCAGACTTCAACGGGGTCCCCCGCTCGCCGGTAACCGGCCTGTGCGTAATCCGGCAAAAACAGCGCACGCAGGAACGCAAGAACTCCGCCGAGTTGCTGAAGAACCGCCTGACGGAATTACTGGAAAGGTGCAAGGCAAATCCCGCCCCCTTGTGCATTGATGAGCCGACGGCCGGACTAGATCGCGATGACGGTGTCATCATGATGGAAACCCTACGCGAAATCGCGACGAGCCGTGCGGTGCTGGTGGTAACCCACAAGCTGGATGAAGTGCGGAAACATTGCGACCATGTGGTTATGATCGGTGATGGCAGCCTTGTTGCATCGCTGCCCGCCAAGGTTTTTTTTGCGGCGGATGCTCACGAACACATCCGGCACTTTGTGCAAACCGGCGGGCTTAACATCCCGCGCGAGGACGCCCCGGTCGAGCACCTCTCGCCCGATATCCGCACGGTGCCCGAGGGGTTTGACCTCGGCCCTGCAGAAACCGAACCGGAGAAAACAAGCTGGATTCTTCCGGATAAACTGGGCCTGTGCAGCACGGAATCCCCCCTCGGCAACACATCCGGCCTATTAATCGTAGCTGAACCTTCCGCACTATCTATCGGATCGTTTTCGGGTGAAGAACGGGAGCGCCTCACGTGGGAGAGCGAAGACCGGAGACCGGACCGGATGCCCGATGAAATCGCCAGAATCTGCCGCATGATCGACGATGAAATCACAGATGGCGGCATGGTACTGATCCGGCCCCGCGGGAACCTGCCGCAAAGCGCTGCAATTGTCGGCGGGTTTCTGATCATGAGGGGATTTCCCCCGTCCGATGCCCTGGATCTGGTTGGCAGGAAATTTCCGGAACTGCATCTGGGGATGCGGTTGGAACAACTGCTCTGGGATGTCGATCTGGCGTTTTCTGTGGTGTAGTCAACGAGCGCGCAGCGCATCACCAAAAGCCTTGAACAGCGGGCGCGAGACTTCATCGTGGGCGGCGTTGTATTCGGGGTGCCATTGCACGCCGAGGGCAAAACCGGGGGCGTCGGCAATACGGATGGCCTCGGGCGTGTTGTCACTGGCGCGGCCCTCGATCACGATGCGTTTGCCCGGTTCGCAGATACCCTGCCCGTGAAGGGAGTTCACCAGCACCTCGTCGGTTCCGAAAATTTCGGCAAAGGCCCCGTTCGGGTCGAGGGTCACTGTATGCCGGTGGGCGAATTTTTCCTCCAGCGTGCCGTCAGGGGGCATGCGGTGATTCATGCGGCCGGGCAGCTCGCGGATCTCGGGATGGAGCGTGCCGCCGAAAGCCACGTTCATTTCCTGAAAGCCGCGACAGATGCCGAGGA
>WFTU01000285.1 GCA_015485375.1 Paracoccaceae bacterium
GTAGTAATCCAGAACGTAAAGACGGATAGCCGTGGCAAGGCCGGAGACGGAGCCGCGGGCCTCGTCAATCTCGGCGGCGAGACCGTTGATGGTTTTGCCCTCGGCCTGCGCGATATCGAGGAAGGCGCGCCAGAACTGGGTTTCGAGCGAAACGGAGGTACGGTGGCCGCGCAGGGTCAGGGAGTGTTTTTTAGGTCTCATGTTTCGGGATCGCGTTTGTGGCCGTCGAGTTTGCGCGCGGCGAAAGCGTTAAGCTGCACCACGCGCTCGCGCTCCGGTTTGCGCAGGTTCGCGATCGCGTCGAGACGCTGTTTTTTCTTTTCCTGCACCTTCTTGCGCATTTCCTGTTTGCGCACAGTGCGTAGATTAACCACTTTTGCCATGAAAAAAACCTGCCATGCGGGATGGCAGGTTTCAAGTGTTTTGGTTGTGCGGTCCGGTTATTTCGGGCCGATCATGTCCTCGGGGCGGACCACGCGATCAAAAGTTTCGCCGTCAACGAGGCCGAGGGCGATGGCTTCCTCGCGCAGGGTCGTGCCGTTTTTATGCGCGGTTTTGGCGACCTTGGTGGCATTGTCATAGCCGATGGTCGGGGCGAGTGCGGTGACCAGCATCAGGCTTTCGCGCATCAGTTTGGCGATGCGCTCCTCGTTCGGCTCGATGCCGTTCAGCATGCGTTCGGTGAAGCTGTCGGTCGCGTCGCCGAGAAGCTGGATGGACTGCAAGAGATTGTAGGCCATCATCGGGTTGTAGACGTTAAGCTCGAAATGCCCCTGCGAGCCGGCGAAGCCGATGGCGGCGTCGTTGCCCATGACGTGGATGGCGACCTGTGTCAGGGCCTCGGCCTGTGTCGGGTTGACCTTGCCGGGCATGATAGACGACCCCGGTTCGTTTTCCGGCAGGATCAGCTCGCCCAGACCGGAGCGGGGGCCGGAGCCGAGGAAGCGGATGTCGTTGGCGATCTTGTAGGCGCTGGCGGCGACGGTTTTCAGGGCGCCGGACAGGAACACCATGGCGTCATGGGCGGCGAGGGCCTCGAATTTGTTCGGGGCGGTGACGAAGGGCAGGCCGGTGATGTCGGCCATGTTGCCCGCAACCAGTTCGCCCCAGCCTTTCGGGGTGTTGAGACCGGTGCCGACGGCGGTGCCGCCCTGTGCGAGTTCATAGATCGCGGGCATGGCCAGTTCTACCCGTTTGATGCCGTTGCGGATCTGCTGCGCGTAGCCCGAGAATTCCTGCCCCAGTGTCAGCGGGGTGGCGTCCTGCGTATGGGTGCGGCCGATCTTGATGATGTCCTTGAAGGATTCGGCCTTGGCTTCGAGACCGGCGGCGAGTTTTTCGAGGCCGGGCATCAGGACGTCGCGCACCGACATGGCGGTGGCGATGTGCATGGCGGTGGGGAAGGTGTCGTTGGAGCTTTGGCCCATGTTGACATGGTCGTTGGGATGCACCGGGGCCTTGGAGCCGATGGTGCCGCCGAGCAGCTCGATGGCGCGGTTGGCAATCACCTCGTTGGCGTTCATGTTGGACTGGGTGCCGGAGCCGGTCTGCCAGACGACGAGGGGGAAGTTGTCGTCGAGCTTGCCCTCGATCACCTCGGTCGCGGCGGCGATAATGGCGTTGGCGCGTTCCAGATCGAGGCGGTCGAGCCTGTGGTTCGCCTGCGCGCAGGCCTTCTTGATGACACCGAGGGCGCGGATGATGGCGACGGGCTGTTTTTCCCAGCCGATCGGGAAGTTCATCAGCGAGCGTTGCGTTTGTGCGCCCCAGTATTTGTCTGCGGGGACTTCGAGCGGGCCGAAGCTGTCGGTTTCGGTGCGGGTGTCGGTCATGGGCCTGATCTCCTGATGTTGGAATCGCATCCCTAATAGACCCGTTGGCGGCGCTTGCCAATGGGTGCGGGGGTGATTGTATACAATGGTAGACCGGTTTCAGCTCTTGCGGAAGGCGTCCAGACTCACGACCTCGCCATCGCCCTGCGGCGGGGTGTCGTCGGGGTCCTCGTCCGGCAGCTCGGCGCCGCCTTCGTCCTCGTAACTGTCGAAACGCAGGCCGAATTCCACCGAGGGGTCAACGAAGGTGGTGATGGCGTTGAAGGGGATGACCATCGGTTCCGGCGTGTCGTTGAAGTTCAGCGTCACGGTGAAACGGTCGTCCATCACGGCGAGGTTGTCGAACCATTCCTGCATGACGATGGTGATTTCCTCGGGGTATTGTTCCTTCAGCCAGTCGGCCATATCGACGCCGGGGTGGGTGGTGTCGAAGGTGATGAAGAAATGGTGCTCGCCCGGCAGGCCCTCGGCCGCTACCTTCGAGAGGATGTCTTTTACCAGCCCCTGCATGGCAAGGTGCATCATGTGGCCGTAGTCGAGTGTGTCGGACATATTCCCATCCCGTAGCTGTTTTTTCGAATGATTAACAGATTTGGGCGGCGAGGGAAGGGGGGCGAAGGGGTTATTTCTGCGCGGAGTACTGTTCTGCCGGAATTTGGGGGGAATAAAGTGGAGGTTTCTGTTGCCAGGGACCTCCGACCCCCGCCGGCCTCTGCTAGGAGAACCGGACTTAAGTTTTCGAGTGTCTAGCTACTGCAATTAAGCAGCGATTGCCA
>WFTU01000286.1 GCA_015485375.1 Paracoccaceae bacterium
ATCCACATCCAGCAGCGAGCCTTGCGCCCCCTCGAACAGGATGCGCCTGCCGCTTTTGCGTTTCCCGTTCAGCACTTTCCAGACCGGCGCCGCATAGGGCAGAACTTCCGGCGCGATCTCCAGCAGTTGCGCTTTCAGGGCATCGGCATCAATCGCCTCCAGCCCCAGCCCGTTGCGCAGCGCATTGTGATGCGTCAGCAAGCGCGAAATCCGCAACTCCAGCGTTTTCTCGTCCGCAAGATCGGCCACGCGAATGGCCCGCCGCCCGACTTTATCCTCGTAGGCCGGCCCGATACCGCGCCCCGTGGTGCCGATTTTGGCAATCGTGTTGACCTGTTCGCGCGCGCGGTCCAGCTCGCCGTGGATCGGCAGGATCAGCGAGGTGTTCTCGGCAATCATCAGGCTCTCGGGCGTGATTTCCACCCCCTGCCCGCGCAGCTTGGCGATCTCCTCGCCCAGCGCCCAGGGGTCCAGCACCACGCCGTTGCCGATGACCGACAGCTTGCCGCCGCGCACGATGCCCGAGGGCAGCAGGCTCAGCTTGTAAACCTTGCCGTCAATGACCAGCGTGTGACCGGCGTTATGCCCGCCCTGAAAGCGCGCGATCACATCGGCGCGCTCGGACAGCCAGTCTACAATCTTACCCTTGCCCTCGTCGCCCCACTGGGCGCCGACTACAACTACATTGGCCATTTCATGCCTCTCGCTTAGGAAGTTACGAAGGGCTTATAGCGAAGGCGACCGTCAAGGGGAACCACCAAAAGAGCCGCAGCCAGGCACCTTATTCCGGTATCTCGATCACCATGCCGACCTCGAGCTTGTTGGGCGTCTCGATAATCCCCTCGTTGGCGAGGAAAATCACGCGGTAGCGCAGGGTGTCACCATAGAAGGCCGAGGCCAGAGCCGCCAGCGTATCGCCCGGCACAATCTTGATGTAGCGCTTGCCGTTGCGTTCGAACAGCCGGTCCCAGTAGGCCTGAATCGCCGGCGGGCGGACCACTTCGGGTTCGGGCAATACCGGTGCCTGCTCGCTGCTGGCAACCGTGTCACCCTCGGTCGGCGCGATACTGCTACTGGCTTCCTCGCCGGTTTGCAGCACCATTTGCAGGTAGTCCTGCTCTCCGGCAGCCTTGCCGCGCTTGCGCGCCTCGTCGATATCGTGGAACAGCACATCGGTATTCAGCTCCCCGCGTTCGTCCAGAACCACCAGCGGGAAATTCCCCGAATAGTACTTGCGCAACTCGCCGGCGAAAAATGCCGCCGTCTGTTCCAGCGTCAGATCCGCTTTCGCGCCCGCGTCGATCAGCCGTTCAATGGATTTGCGCAGATCGCGCGAGGCCTTGTCGGCCAGTTGTGCGCCCTCGGCCCCGCCCAGACTGTCGGACTTCGCCAGTTCGAACAGCGCCTCGCGCGCCTTGTCCGAGAAGAACACCAGCCGTCGCAGGCTGGATGGCTTGAGGCTCGACGTATCGAATACCTCCTGCGCTTCGTAAATCACTCCATCCCCTGTTGTCTGCGCCGGTGCGAGCGACGGCATCGTCAGCCCCATGGCAACAATCAGAAGGACCGGTAGCGTCGTATGTCGGTTTTTTTCCGGTCTGGTCATGGCCTACTCCGGAAAATTGATGGTGAAACCGAACCGGACCCAGTCCTTCATACCGCCACGATAGTAAAACAGGTTCTCGGGCGGATACCCGTCCAGCAGCAGATTGCGGATCGCGCGGGGCGACTGGCCGCAATCGGAGCCGTTACAGAACAGCAGCAGCTTCTTGGCATTGGTAAAGTCCCAGTTTCCGTCAGTCTTCAACTCTCCGCCGAACAGCCGCAACAGCTGGTCGATGAACGGGTTGCTGTCGGACGGTGCAAACATGTTGAACGGCAGGTTGACCGCACCGGGAATGGTGCCGGATTTATACCAGCTCTCGACCCGCGCATCGATCAGGACCCCCTCGCCGGTCAGGACATAGTCCTCGATGAAGTTCACCAGCTCGACCTCGCCGACCGGGGTGACCCCTTCCGCCAGGACCATCGGTTGAAGACAGTTCGGCGGACAGGGACGCACCTTCGGCGGGAATACTTTGGCGATATATTCGGAATTGTCGTTGCCGCGCTCGATAAGGTAGAACTCTCCGTTCACCTCGAAATCGAGGTAGGGCAAATCCTCCGCGATCCAGACTTCCTGTGCGCGTGCCATACTGGCGGTAATCATCAAACCAAACACAAAAAGAACCGAAAAACGAAAAATACCCATTGAGAACCCTCCTATTCGCGGGTGTAAAACGCACCCGCACAACCCCTCGGAGAACACGCTAGGCGGGAAATGTGTCTAAAATGTGACTTGACGATACCCGCCGGCGAAGAAAAAGGCCGCCCCGCATATGCGGGGCGGCCTTTTTTACGGGATTTCGTAGTTCCTAGAGCGCGTTATGCGATCCGTCGCACCGCGGCTGGTTCTTGGTCTGCTTGCAACCGCAAAAGCCGACCTTGCCGGTTTTCTCGGCCACATATTTCACGGGCGAAATTCCCGTGTCCTTGTGCGAGCCGTCACAAAACGGCTGATTCTTCGAGCGCCCGCAGGCACACCAGAAATAGGTTTTCCCCTCCTCGACCTCGGTCGGATACGGGCCTTTCTTGGCGATAATCGGTGCGTCAGTCATTTTGGTAGTCCCCTTGTTATTGGACCCCGAACCTCGCCGATTGCGGGATTCGGGGCAAGTTACAATTTTGTCACTCTCGCAGATAACAATATCGCGGCATGCGTGCGCTCCGGAAAAATACTCTTGCAATAGCGAATCTGGCGGGTATTTTGCTGACCGGGTGAAAACTTCATGACTGCAACACACTGTAAAGAGAAGGAAAAGATATGAAAAAAATTATTTGCGCAATGCTTTTGGCGGCGACGGCGGGAACCACTGCCGCAGCACAAGGGGTACAGGACTGGAGCGGGGCCTACGCGGGTGGCTCCTATGCCTCCATGACGGGGAAACTCGATAAATTTCTTAGCGGAGTTCTTCAGGGTTCATATGCTTCGAGCGGGACAGCCGCCGGTGCTTTCGCCGGATACAACATCCAGAACAACGCGCTGGTCTACGGCGGGGAGCTGGCTTTCTCGCAAGGCAACACCGCATATACCGGCGTCGCGGTGCCGCTTACCGAGACCGCTATGGACGCAAAAGCCCGCGTCGGCTTTGCGATGAACAACGTTCTTGTCTACGCTGTCGGAGGTGGTAGCAGCTACACGCTGGATGACGGCGGCACCCCTTCCATCACATACGGGTACAACTACGGAGCGGGCGCGGCTGTGAAGTTCGACAGCGGAATGTTCATCGGGGCCGAATATCTGGTTCGCACGGTGCAGGGCGGCAATCCGTTTAACCCTAACGATACGTTTACCGTCAATAACCAGTCCGTCATCGCCCGGATCGGCTGGCAGTTCTGATCCGGAACCGGATCACCTGACAGGCAAACGCCGCCCCGCAGATGCAGGGCGGCGTTTTTGTCAGAAAGCCAGCGCTTTGGCCTGTTTGACCTGCGGCAGCTTGGCGATGGTTGCCAAAGTATCGTCGTCGACATGTGAATCGACAACCACTCGCGATATTTGTTTTATTTTTGAGAAATTCACGCTAAAATCACGACACTTGCAAAGAAGTTCTTAGTTTGGGAGCGTAGTATGAAAAAAATATTGGCAGCACTCCTGCTCTGCACGACCGCGGCAGGAGCAGTAACGGCAGGTACCGACGTGGTTCCGGTCACCGGAACACCCACCATAGATGCTCCCGAAATGCAAAACGACTGGAGCGGCTTTTATCTGGGAGGATTATACAGCGCTGGTTCCGGCGCACTGGATTCCTATATTAATGATCAATATGCGTTTACCTTTTCGGCAAACGGGTCCAGCATCGGAGGGTTTGCAGGCTACAATATACAGCGAAACGCCTTGGTTTTCGGTGCTGAACTCGCCTATCAGGAAGGGGAAAGCACCTTCATCAGCCCCACCCAATTCGTCGGTACAGATAGAGGCACCAATATCGACGCAAAGGGGCGGCTCGGCTTTGCGCTCGACAACGTGCTGTTATACGGCGTTGTCGGTGGCAGTTGGACCAGTTTCTTCGATGGAGGGGTTACCTATAACTGGAACGGCTTCAACTATGGTGCCGGTGCCGAGATGAAATTCGGCAACGGGATGTTCATCGGGGCCGAGTATCTCATGCGCAACGTCAGCGGGCGCGATCCGCTAACTCCTATGTTCAGCAACGAGTATTCCACCCAGTCTATCGAACTGCGGGTTGGCAAGCGGTTTTAACTTTCCCGAAAACCCCAAGTCGACGCCGCCCCGCAGAATGCAGGGCGGCGTTTTTGTTAAAACGCCAGCGCTTTGGCCTGTTTGACCTGCGGCAGCTTGGCGATGGTTGCCAGAGTGTCGTCGTCGATTTTCGCGTCAACTCCGACCAGCGCGATCGCCTCGCCGTCCTTGGTCTCGCGACCCAGCGCAAAGGTGGCGATGTTCACGCCGAGCGCGCCCAGTGTCGTCCCCAGCGCCCCGATGTAGCCCGGAATATCGGCGTTGGTGGTGTAGAGCATGAACGGCTGCGGTTCGGCCTCCATATTGATGCCCTTGATCTGGATGAAGCGCGGGCGCCCGTCCGAGTAGATCGTGCCGGCGACCGAGCGGGTCTGTTTTTCGGTGGTCACGATCAGGCGGATGTAGGAACCGAAGGCGCCCTGCGGGTCCTTGCGGGTCTCGGATATCTTGATGCCGCGTTCGCGCGCCACGATCGGGGCGGAAACCATGTTGATGCTTCCCTCGCCGACCAGCGGCACCAGCAGGCTGGCGATCAGGCTGGAGACCAGCGGTTTCAGGTTGAGGTCGGCCACGGTGCCGACGAACTCGATCTCGATTTCCTTGATCGGGCTTTCGGTGACCTGACCGGCAAAACCGCCGAGTTTCTCGGCCAGCTCGATCCAGGGTTTCAGCACCGGTGCTTCCTCGGCCGTCACAGACGGGGCGTTGATGGCGTTGGAGATCGCGCCTTTCATCAGGTAATCCGACATCTGCTCGGCCACCTGCAGTGCCACGTTCTCCTGCGCCTCGGAGGTCGCCGCGCCCAGATGCGGGGTGCAGACCACGTTCGGCAGACCGAAGAGGACGTTCTCTTTCGCCGGTTCCTCGGCATAGACATCGAAAGCCGCGCCTTTCAGGGCGCCGGATTTCAGCGCCTCGGCCACGGCGTTTTCATCCACCAGACCGCCACGGGCACAGTTGATGAGGTAGGCGCCTTTCTTCATCTTGGCGATGCGTTTGGCGTCCAGAAGGTTGGCGGTTTTTTCGGTTTTCGGCAGGTGCAGGGTAACGAAATCGGCCTGCGCCAGCAGATCCTCGATATCGTCCACCTTGGTGACTCCGATTTTCTGCGCGCGCTCTTCGGACAGGAAGGGGTCATAGGCCACGACCTTCATTTTCAGCCCCTGCGCACGGTTGGCGACGACCGAGCCGATGTTGCCCGCACCGATCAGGCCGAGCGTCTTGCCGGTGATCTCGGTCCCCATGAACTTCGATTTCTCCCATTTACCGGCCTGCGTGGAGGCATCGGCGGCCGGAATCTGGCGCGCCACGGCAAACATCATGGCAATGGCGTGTTCGGCGGTGGTGATCGAGTTGCCGAACGGCGTGTTCATCACCACGATCCCCTTGGCCGAGGCCGCGGTCAGGTCCACGTTATCCACCCCGATACCGGCGCGCCCGATGACCTTCAGGTTATCCGCCTTGGCAATCAGATCGGCGGTCGCCTTGGTGGCGGAACGGATGGCGAGACCATCGTAATCGCCAATGATTTCGGCCAGTTTGGCGGGGTCCTTGCCCAGATCGGGCTGGAAATCGACTTCGACTCCGTTGTTTTTGAAGATTTCAACGGCAGCGGTGGACAGTTTGTCCGAGATAAGAACTTTGGGCATCGATATGCTCCTTGATATGGAATTAGAGATCGGCTTTGGCGGCGTCAAAGGCCCAGTCCAGCCACGGGGTCAGGGCGGCAACATCGGCGGTATCCACCGTTGCCCCGCACCAGATCCGCAGACCCGCAGGCGCGTCGCGATAGCCGTTGATGTCATAGGCGGCCGCTTCGGTTTCCAGCAGCTTGACCATGGATTTCACAAAGGCCTTCTGCGCGTCGTCATCGAGCGCGGCAATGGCCGGATCGACGATTTTCAGACAAACCGAGGTGTTGGACCGCGCCGCCGGATCAGCCACGAGGTTCTCCACCCACGGCGTCGCATCGACCCAGTTCTGGAGCGCGGTGAAATTGGCGTCGGCCCGTTGCATCGTGGCCTTCAAACCACCGATTTCGGCCATCCAGTCCAGCGCATCATCCGCATCGGCCACGGCCAGCATGGAGGGCGTGTTGATGGTCGCACCGGTGAAGATCCCCTCGATCAGCTTGCCGCCCTTGGTCAGGCGGAAGATTTTCGGCAGGGGCCGCTCGGGGGTGAAGGTTTCCAGCCGCTCGACAGCGCGCGGCGACAGGATAATCACGCCGTGCGCGCCCTCTCCGCCCATGGCTTTCTGCCAGCTAAACGTCGTCACATCCAGTTTGTTCCACGGCAGATCCTGCGCGAAAGCGGCGGATGTGGCATCGCAAATGGTCAGCCCTTCGCGGTCGTCCGCGATCCAGTCGCCGTTCGGCACTCGTGCGCCGGAGGTCGTGCCGTTCCAGGTGAACACCACGTCGGCGTCCTTGCGCACAGCGTTGAGGTCCGGCAGCTGGCCGTAATCGGCCTTCAGCACGTTCACATCGTCCAGCTTCAGCTGCTTGGAAATATCGGTGGCCCAGCCGGCGCCGAAGCTTTCCCAGACCAGCACATCAACAGGGCGCGCGCCCAAAAGCGACCAGAGCGCCATTTCCACCGCGCCGGTGTCCGAGGCCGGCACGATGCCGACGCGGTAGCCTTCGGGGACATTCAGAATATCGACCATCTTGTCGATGACACCCTTGATCTGCGCCTTGGGACCGGCCGCGCGGTGCGAACGGCCGAGAAAGGCGCGCGTGGCGACAGATTCGAAACTGTAGCCGGGGCGTTTGGGACAGGGACCGGAAGAGAATTCGGGGCGCGCAGGCTTCACCTGCGGCGTTTCGGGGAGGCTCATGGATGGCTCCATCATCAAGGGCGAAATTTCTGAGCCTGCCGCCGCTCGCCCTTAGTCCGGCGACCTGCCCACCGACCGTTTACGGGATTCGGCGGCGCCTTCGCAAGTGCAATAATGTCGCTTTCGCGTGATAGGGTGTCGCAAGACGTTTCCGATGGGAAACCCGTGACCGCAATGCGACGCGGCGTTGCGGCTTGCATCCGGCGGAGGGCGCGGGCAGGTTGGCACAAAATTACGCGAGGATTCCCGTGAAAAACCCCGGCCTGCTCAACTGGACACTTCTGATACTGCTCGGCCTGATCTGGGGCGCGTCGTTTCTGGGCGTGTCGCTGGCGCTCGACAGTTTCGGGCCGATCACCATCGCGGCGGGGCGCATTGCCATCGCCGCGGTGATCGTGACGCTGGCGGGGCGGCTGATGGGGCACGGATTGCCCTCGTTCCACACCGCCACGGGGCGACGGACATGGCTGTTCGCGCTCGGCATGGCGCTGTTTACCAACGCGATCCCGTTTTCACTGCTGAGCTGGGCGCAACTGCATGTGAGTTCAGGCTACGCCGGTATCACCATGGCCGTGGTGCCGCTGCTGGTGCTGCCGCTGGCCCATATTTTCATTCCGGGCGAACAATTAACGAAATTGAAAGTTTTCGGTTTTCTTGTGGGTTTCATCGGAGTGGTCATCCTGATCGGTCCGGCGCAGATCCTGCAATCCGGCGGGAGCGACATTGAAAACATCGCGCGGCTGGCGGCTGTCGGGGCCAGTGCCTGTTACGCGATCGGCAGCATCATCACGCGGCTCTCGCCCAAGGGGCCGCAACTGGCCTTTGCCGCGGCCGCGCTGATCCTCGCGGCGCTGTTGCTGCTGCCCGTGGCGCTGCTGGTCGAGGGCGTGCCTGCTGTGCCGGGCGCCAAGGCGCTGGCGGGGATGCTTTATCTGGGCATTTTCCCGACGGCGCTGGCGACCGTGATGCTGGTGTTCGTGATCAAATCGGCGGGTCCGGCGTTCCTGTCGCTGGTCAACTATCAGGTGCCGGTCTGGGCCGTGGTCTTCGGCATGGTGTTTCTGGGCGAGGCGCTGCCGGGACAGTTCATATGGGCGCTCGGGCTGATCCTGCTGGGGCTGGCCATATCGCAGGCCAACACCCTGCGGCGTCTGTTATGAGGACCGACTGGATCTCCGTCGCCGCGCTGGCGCTGGAGGGATTCTCGCCCGTCGAGGTCTCCTTCGGGCGCACGGCGCTGGCGGCGATTGTCGTGGCAACGGTGGCGATTGTCTCGGGGCAAGGGCTGCCGGATACGCTGCGCGAATGGAAATGGCTGGCTTTCCTCGGCATTATCGGGCTGGCCGCGCCGGTGACGGTGCTGAGCTGGGCGCAGTTGAGCGTGCCGAGTTCGGTGGCGGCGATCTTCATTTCCTCGGTGCCGCTGTTCATCCTGCTGCTGGCGCGCGTGGTGCTGAAGGAGCATATCTCGCGGCGCAAGTGGACGGGGTTCTTTATCGGTTTCGCCGGTC
>WFTU01000287.1 GCA_015485375.1 Paracoccaceae bacterium
GGCCAGCTTCGAGGACGTGCGCGACACGGTGCTGGGCCGCTGCGCCATGTGCCACGCGGCCGAGCCCATGTGGGACGGAATCGGGGTGGCGCCCAAGGGCGTGATGCTGGAGAGCGACAAGCAGATCGCCGCCCACGCCATCCAGATTTATCTGCAGGCGGGGCTCAGCCGGGCTATGCCGCCGGGCAATGTGACCTATATGGAAGACAGCGAACGCCAACTTATTGCCGAGTGGTATGAAACCGCAACAAAAGGGTAGGGTATGAAACTGTTACGCGGGCGGCTGCTGGATTTTCGCGACATGCCGCAATCGGCCGACGATACTGCCGCCCTGACCTATATCGAGGACGGGGCGCTGCTGCTTGACGGCGGGCGCATTGTTGCCGCCGGTGCCTTTGACGATATCGACGCGCGTGGCGCCGAGGTCATCGACCATCGCCCGCATCTGCTGATGGCGGGGTTCATCGACACGCACAACCATTTCCCGCAGATGCAGGTGATCGGCTCGTATGGTGCGCAACTGCTGGACTGGCTGAATACCTATACTTTCCCCGAGGAAATGAAATTCGTCGATCCCGACCACGCGGCACGCATCGCCACGGCCTATTTCGACGAGATGCTGCGCAACGGCACCACGACGCCGGTCGCTTATTGCTCGGTCCATCCCTCCAGTGTCGAGGCCTATTTTACCGAGGCCGCGCGGCGCAATATCCGCGCCATTGGCGGCAAGGTGCTGATGGATCGCAATGCGCCCGGGGGCCTGCTGGACACGGCGCAATCGGGCTATGACGACAGCAGGGCATTGATCGAGAAATGGCACGGGCGGGGCAGGGCGCATTATGCAATCACGCCGCGCTTTGCCATCACCTCAACCCCCGCGCAGCTGGAGGCTGCGCAGGCGCTGGTGGCGGAAAATCCCGATTGCTACATGCAGACGCATCTGTCCGAGAACCGCGACGAGATCGCCTATACGATGGAACTGTATCCGGAGCATTCCGACTACCTCGGGATTTACGAACACTACGGCCTGCTGGGGCAAAAGGCGCTGCTCGGCCATTCCATCCATCTGTCGGAACGCGAGCGCGGGGTGATGCGCGACACCGGATCGGTGGCGGTGTTCTGCCCGACCTCGAACCTGTTCATCGGCTCCGGCCTGTTCGACGAGGGCGGGATGCGCCGCGAGGGTGTGCGGATTGCGCTCGCCACCGACATTGGCGGCGGCACCAGCTATTCCATGCTGCGCACGATGGACGAGGCCTACAAGGTCTGCCAGCTACAGGGGCAAAACCTGCCGCCCCCGCTGGCCTTCTACATGCTGACGCTCGGCAACGCCCGCGCACTGGGGCTGGAGGCCGAGATCGGCACGCTCATCGCGGGCAGCGAGGCGGATGTGGTGGTGCTGGACGCCCGCGCTACGCCGGCCATGGCGCTGCGCATGGAAACGGCCACCACCCTGGCCGAGGAACTGTTCGTTTTGCAAACGCTGGGGGATGACCGTTCGGTTAAACAAACCTATGTCGCCGGAGAGGCGATGCTTTAATCAGACCTTCGGCCACTCGGCCCAGGGGAAGGGTTTTTCCTCGCTGGCGTAGGTCAGGTAGCGCCCGTCCTGACGGGTCCATTCGGCCAGCGAGGCGCCGAATTTGGTCAGGCGCTCGTTGGGCTCGCCCTCGATCATCGCCCAGATAAACTGCACCAGTGCGAGGATGTAATAGAGGGCCTCGGCCGCCGACATCCCGACCAGCAGGATGATCATCGGGATCAGGCGTTGCCAGCGCGATTGTTTTTCTGTGACTTCGGTTTCCATAACGTCCTCCGTTCGATGTTAATCTCCCTTACATATGGGGATGGAGGGGGCGGATTTCTAGTCTGCCACCTGTGCCAGAAAACTGTCGATCGCGGCGGTGAGGTCGGGGATCGTGCCGATGCCCTTGTTCATCTGCCCATGGGTATAGGCGCCCCCGTCAAAGGTGGTGGCAGGGGTGCCGTTCGCACGCAGGCGGGCGGCGAACCCCTCGGAAATTTCCTGCCGGACATCGGCGTTGCCCATGCCGGAATAGAGCACCAGAAACGGCGGTTTCTTTCCGGCCGTATAGGTCAGCGGCGAGAGCCGCTTCCAGCGCTCCGGATCGTCCCCGAAAACTTTCGCATAGACGCCGCCCAACTGTCCGGTGCCGGTCAGGGCTGCCAGTTTCGAAATACTGTAGGCGCGCGTGTCGTTGGAGATCACCCCGCGCAGCGCGCCGGTGTCGATCAGCGTGCGGGCATTGTCGAGCGGGGCGAGGCCGGTCATGGTGACAAGGTGCGCGCCTGCCGAATGGCCGAGCAGGGTGATGTTGTCGGGGTCTCCGCCGAAATCCGCGATATTGTCGCGCACCCAGCCGAGGGCGGCGTC
>WFTU01000288.1 GCA_015485375.1 Paracoccaceae bacterium
CGGTTTCCATGCTGCGCACGCTGTTGCGGCGCGTATCCAGCGGCCCCTCGGTTACGCCGATAGCCACATTCAGGCTCTCGTCGAGGCTTTGCTGCAGCTCGTCCACCATTGCCTGCGTTTCCGGATCGGGCGTCACATTTGCCGTGTCGATAAAGCGGAAATTCGGCACCCAGCGCACTTTGCGTTTGCCGTCTTTTTCCGAGACTTCCACGAAAATATCCACCGGCGACAGGAAGCGCGCATCGATCGAGGTTTCGACATAGACGGTTTTGCCATCATAAGAAGTGGCATAACCGTGGTCGTCGCCGGACATGATCACATCGAACGCATTGCTTGCGATCAGCTTGCGGTCATTGGCGAAGTTGGTCTGCACAACGCCGACCACAATGTCGGCGCCGTTATCACGCGCTGCACGTGCGGCTGCGACGCCGGATTTTACAGTCGGGCCGAATACCAGATCGCCGGAGCTTGTGACCTCGGGGGTGGTGTCCTGTGCGACCGGAACCAGCGCGACTTTCACGCCTTCGAATTCCATCATCTTCACGCCTTCAAGCCCGACAATGGCCGAGCCGTCCGCATTTGTGATGTTCACAGCCGCCCACGGATAGTTGGAGTCATACATCTTGTTAAGGAAGTTGTTCACACCGAAGTCGAATTCGTGATTGCCCGGAACGGCAAGGTCGAACGGCACGATGTTGGTCAGGTCGATCATGTTCTGCCCCTTGTCGAAACCGGAGAGGATCGAGGGCGACAGCATATCGCCATCCATGACGTAAACGGTGTTCGGGTTGGCGGCACGTTCGGCGCGGGCAACAGCATTGAGGCGGGCAACGCCTCCGCGGCCTTTGGCTTCGGCGAAGTTGTAGACGTCACCGACGCCGAGAATGGTGATCTTGACTGTTTCAGCGGCATAGGCCGTGGTCATCATAAGCGCACTCAACACGCTGGCCCCGAGGGTCATGGTGAATGTGCGACGAGCAGAATCAAACATCGTGGAGGTTCCTTCCTGTTTTATAAATGGAGCAATGCTCAATATTTCAACGCCTTGACAGGCGACCGGCGCAGTTTGCGCCATCAGGGCTATGAACTCAACCCTGTAGCAGGCGGGTTCCGCACATAAAAACGCCCGCAGCAATGCGGGCGTTTCCGGATTTACAGTGGAGGTGACTCTATTTCAGAGCCTGATCCGTGATCATGTGGGTCCAGGCGCCTTCCGGCTCCTTGGTGATGACCGGATCGGAACCGCCGGACAGCAGCGAGTCGACCGTGCGCTGATAGGCGGCCTCGTCCAATGTACCGTCGGAACCGGCGGTCAGCTTGGCGATTTCACGCATCATGCGTTTCTGGTGTTCCTCGGTCTGTGCGCCCGAAGCGTCGTTGTCCAGAACGATCATGGCGGCCTCGTCCGGATTCTCCTCGGCCCATTTCCAGCCTTTCATGGAGGCGCGCACGAAGCGGACCATTTTGTCGACGAAGGCCGCATCGTTCAGGTTTTCTTCCAGAACATACATGCCGTCCTCGAGCGTAGCCACGCCCTGATCCTCGTATTTGAACACAACCAGATCATCCGGCGTCAGGCCGGCGTCGATGATCTGCCAGTATTCGTTGTAGGTCATGGTGGACACACAATCGGCCTGACCCTGCAGGATCGGGTCAACGTTGAAGCCCTGCTTCAGAACCGTCACACCATCGGGACCGCCATCGGTCGGAATGCCGAGTTTCGACATCCAGCTCAGGAACGGGTATTCGTTGCCGAAGAACCAGACCCCCAGCGTTTTGCCACGGAAATCCGCCGGTGTCTTGATGCCGCTATCCTTGCGGCAGGTCAGCATCATGCCCGAAGAGGCGAAAGGCTGCGCGATATTCACCACCGGCACGCCGTTTTCACGTGCGGCGAGGGCAGAGGGCATCCAGTCGAGGATCACATCGGCACCGCCACCGGCCAGCACCTGCACGGGGGCAATATCGGGGCCGCCCGGATTGATGGTCACGTTCAGACCTTCTTCTTCATAAAAGCCTTTGTCGAGGGCCACGTAATAGCCGGCAAACTGCGCCTGCGTCACCCACTTGAGCTGCAACGTCACGTCCTCGGCCGCCTGTGCAGCGAAACCGCCGAACATCATCGCACCGGTCAGCGCACCTGTTAACATCTTGTTCATTTCAAACTCTCCATGTTGTTGACCCTATCCCCTCTGGGAAGGGTGCCAGAAGGTGGCCGCTCTCTCCAGGAGCGATACCACACCGTAAAATGCGGAACCGGCAATCGCCGCCACCGCAATCTCTGCCCACACCATATCCAGCGAAAGCCGCCCCACCTCGGTCGAGATGCGGAAGCCCATGCCGACGATGGGCGAGCCAAAGAACTCTGCCACGATAGCGCCGATCAGCGCCAAAGTCGTGGAAATTTTCAACCCGTTGAAAATAAAGGGCGCCGCTGCGGGCAGGCGCAGTTTCAACAGGCTTTGCCAGTAGGACGCCGCATAGGTGCGCATCAGGTCCTTTTGCATATGATCCGCCGCCTGCAGGCCCTGCACGGTGTTCACCAGCATCGGGAAAAATACCATGATGACCACGACAGCGGCTTTCGACTGCCAGCCGAAACCCAACCACATCACCAGAATCGGTGCCATGCCGATAATCGGCAGCGCGGCGACGAAATTGCCCACGGGCAACAAGCCCTTTTGCAGGAACGGCGAGCGGTCAATGGCGATGGCGGTCAGGAAAGCGGAGCCACATCCGATGAAATAGCCCGACAGCGCGCCCTTGATGAAGGTCTGCTGGAAATCGGCCCAAAGGATCGGCAGGCTGTCGGCGAACTTTGCCCCGATCATAGAGGGCGGCGGCAGCAGCACGGCCTTGACGTTCAGCCCGCGCACCAGCAGCTCCCACACCACCAGAAGGGTAATGCCGAAGATCACCGGAACGACCAGGCGGATAAAACGCGTCTGTTTCTGCTTCGACAGCCAGATATTCAGCCCCCACGCGCCGAGCCAGAAGGCAATCGCCCCCAGAACAAGCAAACCGTTCATCGCGCCATCCCCATGCGTTTAAGCGTGAAGCGTTCGACCAGCGAGACGATCGCCACCAGTCCGGCGGCCAGCGAGGCCGCCATCAGCAGCGCCGACCATATCTGGATCGTCTGCCCGTAGTAGCTGCCGGCCAGAAGCCGCGCACCCAACCCGCGCACCGCACCCGTGGGCAGTTCGGCCACAATCGTGCCGACCAGTGCCGCCGCGACACCGATTTTCAGCGAGGTAAACAGATAGGGCATGGAGGACGGCCAGCGCAGTTTCCAGAAGGTCTGCCATTTGCTCGCATACCATGTGCGCA
>WFTU01000289.1 GCA_015485375.1 Paracoccaceae bacterium
ATGAACTGGCATACGGATGGCTACTATAATGACCCCGCACACGAAATTCGCGGTTTTATCCTGCATTGCGTGCAGGACGCGTCGGAAGGCGGGCGCAACCAGCTCCTTGATCCGGCTATCGCCTATATCCGCCTTCGTGACGAGAACCCCGACTATATAGATGCGCTCATGCACCCGCAGGCCATGACGATACCCCCGAATACCGAGGCCGACGGTTCCATCCGCCCCGCCTCCGTCGGTCCGGTGTTTGCCGAGGATTCGCGCGGCAACCTGACCATGCGCTACACCGCCCGCACCCGTTCCATCGAGTGGCGCGACGATCCGCTGACTGTCAAAGCGGCGGATTTCCTGCGCAACCTGCTGATGGCGGGCGACCCGTTGATGCGGGAAATCAAATTGAAACCGGGGCAGGGCGTTCTAAATAACAACGTGCTGCACAACCGGACAGCCTTCGACCCGGATGAAACCGGAAACCATAGCCGCCGCCTTATCTATCGCATAAGGTTCTTTAACCGAATTGGAGAGAAATGAAATGGCACGACTAAGCGACCTTATCATCCAGCACCCCGACGTGACCTCGTTCGAGGACCTTGAACGTCTGGTGGCCCATGCTGCCGAATCCGGCATCATGCACATCGAGTTCGACGTGAAGCCCGACTATCGCGACACGCCGAAAAAATGGGAATGGAAACTGGAAACCGTATTCGCAAGAGGTCTCAAATATGACTGAAGGCGAAACCACCCTGATCCGCGAGGCCGACCTGCCGTTCCATCGCTGGGTCCGTCTGCAAAATATTGCCTTTGTCGGCGGTCTGAACATGTTGCGCCTGACCTTCAAGGAACGTAAGCGTTTCACCATGATCGACCTCGACAAGAAATCGGCCGAGGCGCTGGCGCAAGATCTGCTCGACTGGGCAGCCAAACAGGAAGAATAAGGCACGACCATGGACCATCTCCCAATTTTCCTCGACGTCCGGGGCCGCAAGGTCATTGTTGACGGCGGTTCCAGCATCGCCGCCCGCCGGGTGGAGCGCGCCCTGCAAGCAGGCGCGAAGGTCCATGTATTTGCCGACTCGCTGGACGACGAGTTTCGCGACCTGCGCGACCACCCCGACCTCACGCACCACACCCGCGCCCCGAAACTCCCCGATTTTGTCGGCGCGGCCGTGGCCTATGGCGCAACGGAAAACGAGGAGCGCGACCGCGCCCTGTATGAAATGGCCAACCACTCCAACGTCCTCGCCAATGTGGCGGACGTGACCGAGTATTGCGATTTCATCACCCCCTCGATCATCGACCGCTCGCCGCTGGTCATCGCCATTTCCTCGGGCGGCGCCGCCCCGATCATCGCCCGCATCCTGCGCGCCCGGATCGAGGCGATCCTGCCGGCCACCTACGGCAAACTCGCCGCCTTTTCCGGCCGTCTGCGCGAGCGCGTGATGACCAAACTCAAAACCGCCAGCGCGCGCCGCGAATTCTGGGAATCGACCATCGACGGCCCCGTGGCCGACAAATTCCTTGCCGGTGACGAGAAAGCGGCCAAGAAACAGTTCCTGAAGGAACTCGACGCCGCCGCCCTCGGACAGGACATCGTGCAGGTCGGCGAGGTCTACCTTGTCGGTGCCGGCCCCGGCGACCCCGACCTTCTGACCTTCCGCGCCCTGCACCTGATGCAGCGCGCCGATGTGGTGTTGTATGACCGGCTGATCGGCGACGGCATCATCAACCTCGTGCGCCGCGATGCCGAGCGCATCTATGTCGGCAAGAAGCCGGGCAACCATGCCCTGACCCAGCCGGAAATCTCGGCGCTTCTGGTCAAACTGGCGAAGGAAGGCAAACGCGTCCTGCGCCTCAAGGGCGGCGACCCGTTCATCTTCGGCCGCGGTGGCGAAGAACTGGAAACACTGGCCGAGGCCGGCATTCCCTTTCAGGTCATCCCCGGCATCACCGCCGCATCGGGCTGCGCCTCCTACGCCGGTATCCCGCTCACCCACCGCGACCACGCGCAGGCCTGCATCTTTGTCACGGCGCACGGGCAGGACGGCGTTCTGTCGCTCGACTGGGACACCATGGCGCGTCCGGGACAGACGGTTGCCATCTACATGGGCCTCGGCTCGCTGGAATTCCTGATGAATGAATTCATCAAACGCGGCGTCCCCGCCGACACGCCGGCGGCGATCGTCGACAACGGCACCCGCCCGAACCAGCGCGTCGTCAAAGGCACGCTTGCCGACCTTTACCAGAAGGCCGAGGCCGCCAAACTCCCCGGCCCCGCGCTGGTCATTGTCGGCTCTGTGGTGGAACTCAGC
>WFTU01000290.1 GCA_015485375.1 Paracoccaceae bacterium
ACCGGCGCCCCAAGGGTTTCCCCGTCGCGCTCGAGCGCGGCCCATTCGTCCGCGCGGAATATTTTATAGATCAACATAAGGGCTGAATGCCGCAAGCGGCCGGTCGGGTCAACCCAACCCCTCCGCCTTCACCCACGCCGCCGTTGCATCCAGCGCCGCTTCCATTGGGGCGAACATCTCGTCCAGTTCCGCCTCCGTGATGACCATCGGCGGGCACATAACGATGGAATCGACCACCGCACGCACGATCACGCCGCGTTCCAGCAATTCCGCCGCCATCCGCGCCCCGACCTTGCCCGGCGTCTTGAATCCTTTCGCCCCCGCCTGCGGCACCATCTCCAGCGCCCCCATAAGACCGGATGCGCGGTATTCCCCGACCAGCGGATGCTCCGCCAGCCGCGCCAGATGCCCCGCGAAATGCGGGGCCAGCTCCTGCACATGGCCTACAATATTGCGCCGTTTGTAAATCTCCAGCGCCTTCGCCCCGACCGCACAGCCCAGCGGATGCCCGCCATAGGTAAACCCGTGTCCCAGCACGCCGATCTTGCCGGAATGTGCCTCGATCACATCGGCCATATCCTGATTGATCGCCACCGCCGAAAGCGGCGCAAAGCCCGCCGTCAGTTGCTTCGCCATCGACATCGACGTCGGTTTCATGCCGAAAGTCCCGGACCCGAACCACTCCCCCGTGCGCCCGAAACCGGTGATCACCTCGTCGGCGATCAGCAGCACGTCGTATTTCTCCAGCACCGGCTGGATGGCGGAAAAATACCCCTCCGGCGGCACGACAACGCCACCGGCCCCCATCACCGGCTCGGCAATAAAGGCGGCGACCGTCTCCGGCCCCTCCAGAATGATCTGTGCTTCCAGCTCGGCGGCCAGACGGTTCGAAAACTCCGCCTCGCTCTCGCCCTCGGTCGCCTCTTTCCAGTAATGCGGCGTGCCGGCATGCAATATCCGGTCCACCGGCAGGTCGAAATCCATGTGGTTATACGGCAGGCCGGTCATCGAGGCCGACACGATCGTCACCCCGTGATAGCCCCTTTTGCGGCTGATGATTTTCTTCTTCTCCGGCCGCCCGAGCGCATTGTTGTAATACCAGATCAGCTTCACCTGCGTCTCGTTCGCCTCGGAGCCCGAGGACTGGTAGAACACCCGCGCCATATCCGGCGCCAGTTCCTTGATCCGCTCGGCCAGCTCGATCGCCGGCTCATGGCTCTTGCCGGAAAACAGGTGGTAGTAGGGCAGGCGGTCCATCTGCTCCTTGGCCGCCTCGACCAGTTCCGCATCGCTGAAACCCAGCCCCGCGCACCAAAGCCCTGCCATCCCTTCGATATAGCCGCGCCCGGAATCATCAAACACACGCACGCCCTCGCCGCGGGTGAATATCTGTACGCCGTTCTCGCGCAGCGCCACGGCGTTGGAATAGGGATGCAGCAAGGCCTCCACATCGCGGGTCTGGGCATTGGTCAGCGGAGTCGTCATGGCGCACCTCGATTCAAGGGAATTTCCCCGACAGTAGGAGCCGCCCCCGCCCGCGTCAATTCGGATTTCGACAGGGCTGGCCCCGTTCCCGACAAGGGGCTAGAGTGAACCTATGGACACCGGAATTCTCTTGGCATTCGGCGGCATCGGGCTGTTCCTTCTCGGCATGACAATATTGACCGAGGGGCTGCGGGCGCTCGCCGCGAACCGGATGCGACGGATGCTGGTGCGGACTACCAAAACCCCCTTGCGCGGGGTGTTTTCCGGCGCGCTCACCACGGCGCTTATCCAGTCTTCCAGCGCCACCACGGTCATGGCTGTCGGCTTTGTCGGGGCAGGGCTGATGAGCTTTTCGCAAGGGCTGGGGATTATCTTCGGCGCCAATATCGGCACGACGGCCACCGGCTGGATCATCGCCATATTCGGGTTCAAGGTCGATCTGGGGCTGATTGCCTCGCCGCTGTTGCTTGCCGGCATTCTGCTGAAAATGTTCGCTCAGGGGAACTTGCGCAAGATCGGATGGGTGCTGGCCGGATTCAGCCTGCTGTTCCTCGGGATTTCCGCTATGCAGCAAGGGGTCGAGGGGCTGGAGGGAATCCTCACCCCCGACGATTTTCCCGCCGATACCCTGATCGGACGGTTCGAACTGGTGCTGCTCGGTGCTGCCATCACCGCGCTGACGCAATCCTCCAGCGCCGGACTGGCCACGGCGCTGGTGGCGCTGGCGACCGGTTCGATTACCTTTGCACAGGCGGCGGCACTGGTGATCGGCATGAATGTCGGCACCACGGTCACGGCGCTGCTGGCGACACTTGGCGGCTCTACCGGTTCGCGGCGCACGGGGTATTCGCACCTGCTCTACAATGTCATCACGGCGGCCGTCGCGTTCTTTCTGGTCACCCCCTACACGGCGCTGGTCGGGGGCTGGCTGGACGGGGGCGGCAACGCGCAGATCGCGCTGGCAGCCTTCCATACCCTGTTCAATGTGCTCGGCGTATTGCTGTTCCTGCCCTTCATCCGCCCGTTCGAGAGGTTGCTGCGCTATCTGGTGCCCTCCACCGGCCCGCAATTGCTGCAACGCCTCGACGAGGGGCTGTTGCAGGACCCTGCCGCGGCGGTCGATGCGGTGGCTGCAACTATCCGCGACATCCTGCTGGAATATGCCACGATCCTCGATATCCGGCTTGCGCCCGGGGCCGGACCGCGCACCATCCAGCAGCGGCTGGCCGAGGCGGGGCATGCCCTTGACCGGACGCGCTCCTATCTGTCGCGCATCCACACCGGCCCCGACATGCCGCGCGCCCATGCCCGTCATCTGGATACGGTGCATGCGCTCGATCATCTCTACCGTCTGGCGCACCGCTGCCAGCAGGATGCACGCATTGCCTTCCTGCAACAGGACGCGGAACTCTCCACTCTCGCCGGACAGTTGCGCGGGGCCATCCTGCAATTGCGCAGGAACCGGATATCCGAAGCGGGGGAGGAGGCCCTCAACCGGTTGCAGGCACATATGGATACCGAACGCGAAACCTATCGCGCCCGTATGGTGGAGGATGCGACTCGCACCGACGGCGATACCGATTCTCTGCTGAGGAAACTCGACAGCGCGCGCTGGCTGCAACGGGTATCATTCCACCTCTGGCGGATCGTTCACCACCTGCGCAACGCGGAAGAGGAGCTGTCTCAGCCCCGCGTAGACCCTTCCCCTGCGGCATAACGGGCAAGACCGTCCCGCTTTGGTAAGATTATTGCGCCAATATGCCCGATTTTGACCGATATTGGCCGAATGTCGCCCAAACGACAGGCAATAACTGTAGATATGCTAAACATTCCCTACCTGGAGTGTTTGACGAGTCGGGTAGACAAAGACTAGAGTTGGAATGACTCTAATTTTGGCTCGCAAGTGAACCTGAAATGTTCTTGCCCTAAGGGCGCATAGACGATTTTGACGGTGATCTTGTTGGCTGACTGCTTCGACAGGGAAGTTGGTGTTGCAATTCTCGGACATTCCCCGTTTCGCCGGCGGAAATACTCTACTTAAAGGCGTGCCTGACATGGCATTCACTCCAGGACCTTCCCCCCTCCACTCATTGTATCGCCGGAGCGTGCCATGAAAAACAGCGCCCGTTTTCCCCATCTGCTCAGGTCCGGCGTGTTGCACAACCTGCCGCGCGACTTCCGCACCGACTTTGTCGACCGCTGCACCGTGCAGTTTTTCGAGGAACCCGAGGTGATCCTGACGCAAGGGGAGCCTTCGCCTGGTATGTTCCTGATTGCACACGGAAATGTGGAGATCCTCTATCTCGGCCGCGATGGTCAGCGCACTTTTCTGGCCCGCGCCGCCGCCGGCGCGATCATTGGCGAGGCCGAGGCGATCGCCGACCAGATATGCGCCGCGACCTGCGAAACCACCGAAAACACCACGCTGCTGTTCTGTCCGAAACCGCTGTTGATCGAGAGCCTCGCCTCGGTGCAGTTCGTCAAGAATCTGGCCACGGTATTCCACGGCCATCTGCTGCAACTGAACTATTTCAAACTGGTGGACCGCTACAGTCCGGTGGACGATCGGCTCTGCGCCTATCTGCTGATGTTTTCGGAACGCAACACCAAGATCTACGACACGCAGGCCTATCTCGCCAGCGTCGTCGGCTGTTCGCGCCAGACAGTCAACCGCGAGCTCGGCAAGCTGCGGGACGGCAAGGTTATCGATATTCGCAAAGGCGTGATCGAGATTCTGGACCGCGAGAAGCTGGAATCCTTCCTGAAAATTTGATTGCCGGCGCCGCACTCCGGCCACAATTCACGAAATAAATCCACAAATTGCCACATTCCCGCCCTCTCTTGGTCGCGATTGCCCTCCATATAGTCAATGCGGGCAGGACACAGTGACGATTACCCGAGTAATCGGTGACGCCCTGTTCGCACCGGAAGCGACCGCCGGAGTATCGTGTTATTTATCGAGTTGGCGCATTTTATTCGTAACAATTACGATTGTTGATTATTTCGTCGTATAGATGAAATACCCGATAGCCGCGGCCACCAGTGCTGCGGCTATCGTTGCAAATACGATCTTCACAGTCGAATAGGGACGCTCGCCTTTCACGTTGCCGGTGCGGGCATTGACCACGAACCGGTAGGTCTTGCCACGGTATTTATAGGCCGCAAGCCAGATCGGCAGCAGGACATGTTTGAAGGTCACATCCTTGATGGTCGTATCCAGTGAATCAATCCGCTGCCGGTCGCCGCCGATATCGAAACGCACATCGCGCCGGATGCGCTGGTCCATGATCTGGCGCGCCTCGGTGAAGCCTTCCTCCAGCGTCACCGTGTAGCCCTCGGCCTTGAAACCGGCGAGGAACTCGGGGTTATACGGCTCCAGCGCCGACAGGTCCCAGGGCTCCAGCGCGTCGGTGTATTTCTTCGGCAGGCTTTTGGAGGCCAGCACCAGCACATCGTCAAAGAACCGCGCTACGCGGCCCGAGACATTGCGCCAGCGGATTTTCTGCACCTGCCGCGTGGTGCGCTTGCCATCCACCATCACCGATTGCGTGACGTAATAGATCGTGCCGCGCTGCCCCTTGTAGCGCGTCTTGGTATCGGCGTCATAGGTCCAGTAGGGAACATAGATCCCGTCCATCTTGCGCCCCGCACGGGCATATTGCTTCAATCCGTTGGGCGCGAACCACAAACGGCCGAGCCATTCGTTCATCGCCTCGCGCGCCTGTTTTTCCGACAGGGCAAAGGGCAGCACCCCCTTGGGCTTGATATGGCGGCTGGTGCCGGTGCCGATGACGATCGGCGTGGCACAGAAGGGACATTCGGTGGCATGGTCGTTGATCGCGAACTCGATCTCCGCGCCGCAGTTGGTGCATTTGGTGGACCGCACCTCCTCCATCTCGGCCTCGGGTAGCTCCGCCGCCAGCGCCTTGTTGAAGTCCAGCTCGCTGATGGCCGAGGCCCGCCACGGGCTGTCGTCGATAACCTCCGTATGGCCGCAATAATCGCAAACCATCTGCCCCGACGCGGGGTCGAAGCGCATATCCGCGCCGCAAACCTCGCAGGGAAAACGGTGTTCCTCGTCGTCGGCCGTGGTGCCGCCGGTTGTCTGTTCGTCAGCCATTGATCAAGCCTTGCTTAGCGGAGTTCCTAGTCTGCGGCGGGGGCGGCCGGCGGCGGGGGCGGCGGCATGACGGTAAACAGCTGTGCCAGCTCGTCGATGTCACCGGCCTTTTTCCAGCCGTCCTGTCCGGCGGTCCAGACCATGGTCTCGCGGCTCAGACTGCTGTCGGCAGCCATCCGGCCAAGCGCGGCGCGCGAGAACGGTCCCTTGGTGGCGCCGTTCTCGGCGATATGCCAGACCCGCTCCGGCGGGGGCGGCGGCGGAGCGACCGGCGCGGCGGCGGGTGCCTGCTGCGCGTTCATACCCTGCGCCATCTGTCCGGCCATCGCCATGCCCATACCCATGCCGAGGCCTTCGCCCATGCCGCCACCGGCGGGGTTCTTGGCCGCTTCGGTCATCGCCTCGGCGGCCGAGAACTGCGTATAGCGCCCCAGATCGCCGATAACCCCCATGGAGGTCCGCTTGTCCATCGCTTCCTCCACCGCGGGCGGCAAGGAGATGTTTTCAATGTAGAACGCCGGCATTTCCAGCCCGAACTCCGCCAGCTCCGGCGAGACTTTCGCCGCGATCAGCTTGCCGAGGTCCATGGTATTGGCCGCCATATCCAGCACCGGAATCCCGCTCGCCGCCAGCGCGTTGGAAAAACGCGCGACGATGATATTGCGGATCTGGTAGCTGATCTCGTCCGTGGTGAATTCACCGTCGGTGCCGACGATCTCGGTCAGGAAGCGCCCCGGATCGGAAACGCGGATGGTATAGGTGCCGAAAGCGCGCAGGCGCACGGGGCCGAATTCCGGATCGCGACACATGATCGGGTTCTTGGTGCCCCACTTCAGGTCCTGGAACCGCGTCGTGTTGACGAAATAGATTTCCGATTTGAACGGGCTGTTGAAACCGTGGTCCCAGCTTTGCAGCGTCGTCAGGATCGGCATGTTGTTGGTTTCGAGGATATACATCCCCGGGCTGAACACATCGGCCAGCTGGCCCTCGTGGATGAATACGGCGGCCTGCCCCTCGCGTACGGTCAGCTTGGCGCCGTATTTGATGGCATTGCCCTCGCGCTCGAAGCGCCAGACCAGCGTGTCGTTTGTGTCGTCGGTCCATTCGATGACGTCAATAAATTCACCGGAAAGAAAATCCAGAATACCCATGTGTTACCTCGTTAGTTTGGACCACCCAGAGCGCGCGCCGCATCGCGGGCGATCTCGGGCAGAAGCGGTATAACCTCGTCTGCTTTCATACCAGCGCGCAAGCGCCGATCATACAGCATTTTCAGCAAAATTTCGTCATGTAGTGTCAGAAAAGCGAATTCCTCGTCATCGTTGAAGATCGAGGGCCGCGCCGTCGGACTGTCATTGGTCAGGCCGAGCGCCTGCGCCATTTCCTCGTGCACGCAGGATTCGCGCATCAGGTTGCTGTGTTCGGCTTTCACCAGAATAAGCGAGAAATCGTAAACGCCGGGATTGGCGTCCGAAGGAAAGGCGAAAGCGGCGCAAAACGTGTTCGGCGGGCTGTTGCCGATGGCATCGACCACCGCCTGTTCCACGCGCGGGAACCGCTCCTGAAGGCCGGCGGCAAACTGTGCGCGTTCGGCGGCATCCATAAACAGAACCAGCATATTGGCCTGCGATTCCGGCACCAGCCGCATGTCGAGCCCGCTGATCCGCGCCAGACGGCGGGTGAATTCGCGCACCATGTCGGTATCGCGCTGGCGCTGGCTTGCGGGCACCGAGGCACCCGGGATCACCGCAATGCGCACAGGGCTTTCCCAGCGCCGCAACAGGGCAGGGGTCGCGCCGGCTACGAACCGCCCGCTGCGCACGCTGTATTCGTCATAAAGCGCGATGCGCACGAAATCCTTTTCCAGATCCGCATAGGTGAACGGGGCGTCGGCCGGATCGACATCGGTGCGCAATTTGCCCTGCGCCAGCATGTTTTCCTCGGCCACGCGGTAATAGGCGCGCAGATCGCCGTCATCGCCCGGGGTCGCGGCAACACAGCCCGCCAGCAAAGCCAGCGGTGCGAGGCGCAGAAATGTGCGGAACTTGGTCAAAGGCTCCCCCCGGGGATGGCACCGGCCCGCAGGTGCTGCGGGCCGGGCAAAGGTCTCTAGTCGGAAACGCTTTCGCCGACATTGGCGCCGGTGCCGGTGCCTTTGGCCTTGGCGGCGGCGAGGGTGTTTTTCAGCTCCTCCTCCATCACTTTCAGCTCTTTCTCGGCTTCGGCGCGCTTGGCTTTGCCCTCGTCGGCAATGCGCAAGCTGTCCTCGATGGTTTCGATCAGGTCGGCGTTGGCCTGTTTGACCGCGTCGATATCGAACACACCGCGCTCCATTTCCTCGCGGATAACCTTGTTGGCTTCCTTGAGGTTGGCGGCATTGGAGGTCAGCAGCTCGTTGGTCAGGTCATTGGCATCTCGTACCACTTCGGCGGCATCGCGCGAGCGGCTGATGGTGACGGCCTGCGCCAGCTGCGTTTCCCAGAGCGGAATGGTGTTGACCAGCGTCGAGTTGATCTTGGTGACCAGCGATTTGTCGTTTTCCTGCACCAGCCGGATGGAGGGCAGGGACTGCATGGTCACCTGACGGGTCAGTTTCAGGTCATAGACACGCCGTTCCAGATCGTCACGCGCCGAGCGCAGATCGCGCAATTCCTGCGCCTTGATGACGGCCTCGTTCTCGTCCGCGGCCTCGACGGCCTTTTCCATCGCCGGAATGTCGTTTTCATCCAGCAGCCGGATTTTTTCCTCGCCCGCCGCGATATAGAGCGCCAGTTCGTCATAGAAATCGAGGGTTTTCTCGTAAAGCTTGTCGAGCGACTTGATGTCCTTGAGCAGGATCGTCTCGTGTTCCAGCAACTGGTCCGAGATATTGTCGATCTGCGTCTGCACGGTTTCGTATTTCGCCATGAACTCGGCCATCGGTTTGGCCTTGCCCATCAGCTTTTCCCACCAGCTCAGCTTGCGGTTCGGGTCCAGTTCGTCCACCGAGAAGCCGCGGATCGAGGTGACCATCTCGCGCAGGGCATTGCCGGCCGGTCCCACATCCTTGTTGCGCACGCCCGAGAGCATCTCCTGCGAGATCTCCTGCAATTCCGCCTGTGCGCCGGAACCGAAACGGATGATCGACTGGGTGTTGCCCATATCGAGTTCCGCGATACGTTTGTCGATCTCGGCCTTTTCCTCGGCACTGGCCTGATCGACCACGATCAGCTCGCCCCTGGGTTCGGGCAGCAGGGCGGCCGTGACCTCCTCGACCTCTTTCAGGGTTGTTTCGGCCTTGGCACGAATATCTTCGGACATAATTGTCTCCTCCTTAGCGGGCGCGCAGCCCTTCCTGTTGTAGTCTTTCTCGCAATACTTCGATTTCAATATCCAGATCACTGCGGTCGTCGAGCAGCAATGTCTCGCGCTGCGCATCGAATTCGGTTTCCAGATCATTGATCAGCGCAAGGTAGTCCTCGCGCGCCGCGCTATTGCGGTCCCTGGTATAAAGATCGGCGAATTTGACGGTCGCATCCCGCGCCCCGTTCAGATAGACGCCGAGGAATTTTCGCGCCCGTGTCAGGTCGCGCGGGTCTTCCTCCACCTGCCGGAACATCTCGCGCACGGAGGCCGAGAGGCTGTCCACCCGCGATTCCAGCGCGCGATCCCCGAAACGTCCGGCTGCGGCCTGAATCTCGGCCAGCGTCGCCTCGGCCTTCTCGATGGCTTTGGCGGCGCGTTCGGCATCAAAGGCGTTGTAATCGGTGATACCCTTTTTCTTCATCGGGTCCAGCCCGAAGCTCGCCACATGCGCAGCGGCCGCGATCACGCCGAACAGCACAGACGTGATCATCGGCTGCCCCCAGCCGAGCCAGCTTGCCAGCGCCACTCCGGCACCGGTCAGCACGGCGGCAAAAGCCTTGCGCGGAATGGCAGGGGGGCGGGCGATCTTGCGCTCGTTATAGGCATCCTCGGCCTTCAGCCCCTCGCGCAGCAACCACGGCGAGAGCAGCAACAGCCCCAGCGCGCCCAACTCCCCGATCATGCCCATGGCATCGCCCGAGCGCAATTCGCCGATGCCGCTGAACAGCAGCGGCAGGGGGACGAAAAACAGCAGCGCCGCGCGCAGGTTCGGCCGCGCCACGCGGCGGTTGCGGAACGGGTTTTTCGGCGGGGTGGCACGCACGGTTGACGTTTCGTCACCCTGCTGCATATCGGGGCTGAACTTGCCGCCATAGCGTTTGGCCATGCTCAGACCCCGCTACCGAAAGACCCGGCCGCGACGGTCCAGATGATCGCCACCAGCACGAAAAAGGCCAGTAATTGTATAAATTTGCCGGACAATGTGTCCTCCACTCCCTTGGTCGGTTTTGCGACAGGTTAACATATATTGTCGCGGGTGCCAGCTTTCCAGTATCTTCGCGCTAGTCCACCTCGAACCCTTGCGGATGTTTCTCCTGCGCCCGCGTCCGCATCAGGGCGAGTTTCTTCTGGTAGCGGCTCTGGATCGCCTGCACGATGAACAGCACCGCGACCGAGAAATAGAAGGTCGATTTCGACATCGGCACCACCGCATGGCCGAAGAAACGCAGATCGGCCTCGTAGCCGCCCTCGCCGAGTAGCACCACGCCGACGATCAGCAGCACGAACAGGCCCAGCACCTCGTACATGCGGTTCTTCTTGATGAATTCCGTCACCCCGTCGGCCAGCAACAGCATGGCAATGCCCGAAATGATGATGGCAATGGCCAGCACGACAAACACATCCGTAATCGCCAGTGCCGAGAGGATCGAATCAAAGCTGAACACAAGGTTCATGGTCACGATCAGTGCGATCACCTTGACGGTGGAATTCTTGCTCTTGTCGGAATCCTCGCCGCCGAGGTCGTCGATCGACATCATATGCGCGATCTCCTTCACCGCCGTATACATGATGAAACCGCCACCGAACAGGAACACCAGCACCGAGAAGTTGAAGCTCCCCTCCAGCACACCGGTCCAGTTGATGCTGAAGAACGGCGCCTCCAGCAGCTCGATCAGCTGCATCATGATGAACAGCAACAGGATGCGCAGCGCCAGCGCGATCAGGATACCCCAGCGGCGCACAGCGGCCTGGTCGGCCTCGGGCGCGCGGCGGCTTTCGATGGAAATATACAGAAGGTTGTCGAACCCCAGAACCGCCTGAAGGAAAATCAGGACGCCGAGGTTGCCGAGGTTGGCGAGGGTGAAAAGATCGGCCAATGTAATGCTCCGCACTGCTGGAATTCGGACCTGCACTATAGGCAGGGCAGGCGGTATTTTCCAAGGATTCGCGGGACTTCAGAGGTGTCCGCTGTCGCCCATGCGTCACTTTTGTTGTTTTGAGGGCGAAAATTTGCTATGGCGGTATGGTTAACACGCCGGGGCATGTAGCGCTGGCGGCACGGAAAGGACAGTCAGCAATGGCAAAAGGCACAGTTAAATGGTTCAATCCCGACAAGGGTTTCGGTTTCATCCAGCCCGAAGAAGGCGGCAAGGACGTATTCGTCCACATCACCGCCCTGCAGGAAGCGGGCCTGCAAACCCTTCAGGACAACCAGCCGATCGAATATGAAATGGTCGACGGGCGCGACGGGCGCCAGAGCGCAGGCAACCTGAAAGTCTGATACCAGCCACATACCATCCCGCAAGACGGGATTTTCCGTTTCCGGCAATTTGTCGGGCACGGGTCTTGCAGCTTTGACGCCGTATTCTTCCAGAAAATCACCGGACCGGATCGACGGCCCGCCCGAAGGCGGGCTGCCGGATCAGTTGTCCATATCGGCCGCGATGGCCGGACCGCCATCCAGCATCAGCAGACGGAACGGTTCGGGCGACCATTTGCAGGCAAAGCCGTCGCCGTCCGGATCGAGGTTGAGCGGATCTTCCTCCGGCCCGCCATTGGCGAGGAAATAGCGCTGCGCATCATCCGGCGAGCGGTATTTGCGGCATTCGGCACTGTTGAAGCGGCCCTTGATTGTGGGGCGGCGGTAAATCCGTTCGCCAACCTTGTTGGTGGTGGAGCGCGCATAGGCGGCAATATTCACACCGGCGACGATCTCGGGCAGGGTGCCCGGCTCGATAATCACATATTGCGCGCGGGCGGCGGCCAGCTTGCGGGCGTCTTCCTCGCGCAGAATGATCTGCTGGTCGAAAGGTTCGGCGTCCAGATTGAGGCTGCCGTCATCGGTCGCAATGGCGTTGCTTGGTGCCGCCAGCGGCAGCGGCGCGCCGTCTCCGGTTGTGGTCGCGGGGTCGCCGGTGGCGTCGTTGATCGCGCTCTCCAGCGAGGCGGTCAGCGTGTCGGCGCTTTCGGCTGCGGTACTTTCGGGCACCAGATTGACCGGTGCCTCTTCCTGCGCTGTCGGCTGCGGTGCATCGAAATATCCGGCACCTCCGGCAGGCACCGTGCTTTCACACGCGGATAAAACCCCGCCAAGTATCAGAAATCCCGCAACTTTCTTCAGCATTACACTCTCCATATTCCACGTTTTACCACCACCTAGCAGGTTTCGCCGTAAATTTGGAGGCCTGTTCGATCACATAAGCGGTATTAAGCATGTCGCCCTCTTTCCACGGCTGCCCGATCAGTTGCAGACCCAGCGGCAGCCCCTGATGATCGACACCCGCAGGCACCGATACACCGGGCAATCCGGCGAGGTTCACGGTCACGGTAAACACGTCGTTCAGATACATCTTGATCGGATCGGCATCCGCCATCTCGCCCAGCCCGAAAGCGGCGCTCGGTGTCGCGGGGGTCAGGATCTCGTCGATGCCTTCGGCGAAGACCCGTTCAAAATCCTGTTTGATCAGCGTGCGGACCTTTTGCGCGCGGATGTAATAGGCGTCATAGAAACCTGCGGACAGCACATAGGCCCCGATCATCACGCGGCGCTGCACCTCGTCGCCGAAGCCCTCGGCGCGGGTGCGTTCATACATTTCGGTAATGCCTTCGCCGGCCTTGATCTTGGCGCGGTGGCCGTATTTCACGCCGTCATAGCGGCTGAGGTTGCTCGAGGCTTCGGCCGGTGCGATCACATAATAGGCGGGCAGGGCGTATTTTGTATGCGGCAGCGAGATATCGACGATCTCGGCGCCTGCGTCGCGCAACATCTGCGCGCCTTCCTGCCAGAGGGTCTCGATCTCGTCGGGCATTCCGTCAAGGCGGTATTCCTTCGGTATGCCGATCTTCTTGCCGCGGATGTCGCCGGTCAGGGCGGCCTCGAAATCCGGCACGGGCAGATTGGCCGAGGTCGAATCCTTGGGATCATGCCCCGCCATCGCCTCCAGCATGATCGCGGAGTCGCGCACGGTTTTCACCATCGGCCCCGCCTGATCGAGCGAGGAGGCAAAGGCCACAACCCCCCAGCGC
The DNA here is from genome assembly GCA_015485375.1 of Paracoccaceae bacterium. GTDB lineage: Bacteria > Pseudomonadota > Alphaproteobacteria > Rhodobacterales > Rhodobacteraceae > NORP23. Next base: position 12,977 of record WFTU01000290.1, read on the forward strand.
GAGCAGCGCCCGTAGGTCGGTTTCACCCCGACAATGCCGGTAAAGGCCGCAGGCTGGCGGATGGAGCCGCCGGTATCGGTGCCGGTCGCGCCAAGGCAAAGATCGGCGGACACAGCCGCCGCGGACCCGCCGGAGGAGCCGCCCGGCGTCAGATCGGCATCGTCATTGCCACGGCGCCACGGCGAGACCACCGGACCGTAGTAGGAGGTCTCGTTCGACGATCCCATGGCGAATTCGTCCATGTTGAGCTTGCCGAGCATCACGGAGCCCGCATCGAACAACTGCTGCGTGATGGTGCTTTCGTATTCCGGCTTGAACCCGTCGAGGATATGGCTTGCCGCCTGTGTCTGCACGCCCTTGGTGCAGAACAGGTCCTTGATGCCTGTCTCTTATACACATCTCCG
>WFTU01000291.1 GCA_015485375.1 Paracoccaceae bacterium
CGGTTGGGCCAGTGGAACTGGTAAAGGTCGATGTAGTCGGTCTGCAGACGCTTGAGGCTGCCCTCGATTGCCTCGCGGATGGTGGCGGGGGTGATGGGCGCGCCGTTGCGGCCACGCACGTTGCCGTTGCCTGCGCCAGTGACTTTGGTGGCAAGGACGATATCATCGCGCCGGCCGGAACTGGCCAGCCAAGTGCCGATAATTTCCTCGGTCGCGCCCTGTGTGTCCTTTTCGGGGGGCGAGGGGTACATCTCGGCCGTGTCGATGAAATTGATGCCGTGGTCCAGCGCCATGTCGATCTGGGCGTGGCCCTCGGCGCCGGTGTTCTTGCTGCCCCAAGTCATGGAGCCGAGGCAGAGGGGGCTGACCCGCAGGTCGCTGCGGCCTAGTCTTTTGTATTCCATTTGTTTTTCCTGATATCGTCGCCGTGCTGGTCGAGCGCGGGCGGGGATTGGTCCATTGGCATTTCCAGCGCGCCAAAACGGATCGGGTTGCGCAGATAGGGGGTGCCGTCGATGTCGGTTTTCATGCTGCGGTGACGGATTTGCGGGTCGTCGAAGGCCTCGGCGATATTATTGATCGGGCCGGCGGGGACGCCTGCGACCTCCATTTTTTGCAGGATTTCATCGCGGGGCATTTTTGCGAGAACCTCCTCCATCAGCGCCACCAGCTCGGCGCGGTGGTCGAGGCGGTCCTTGTTGGTCACGAAGCGCGGGTCCTGGTGGTAGGTCTGACCCAAAGCCTCGCAGAGTTTCACGAACTGCCCGTCGTTGCCGCAGGCAATCACAAACGGCGCGTCTGCGGATTCGAACACCTGATAGGGAACGATGGAGGGGTGGGCGTTGCCCATGCGATGCGGCACAGCGCCGGTCATCAGATAGGTGCTGGCCTGATTGGCAAGCACGCCGACCTGCGTGTCGAACAGGGCCATGTCGATATAGTCTCCCCTGCCGGTGCTCTGGCGGGCGAGCAGGGCGGACTGGATAGCGATGGTGCTGTAAAGGCCGGTGAAAATATCGGCGTAGGCGACGCCCGGTTTGATCGGCGGGCCGTCGGGTTCGCCGGTGATGTCCATGATGCCGGACATGGCCTGTATGATGAAATCGTATCCGGCGCGCGGCGCATAGGGGCCGTCCTGCCCGAAGCCGGTGACGGAGCAATAGACCAGCGCGGGATTGTCGGCGGAAAGGCTGGCGTAGTCGAGGCCGAATTTGGCGAGGCCGCCGACCTTGAAATTCTCGATCACCACATCGGCCTCGCGGGCGAGGTCGCGCACCAGTGCCAGATCCTCGGCGTTGCGGAAATCCAGCGCGATGGAGCGTTTGCCGCGGTTGCAGGCGTGGAAATAGGCGGCGGTGCCGTCCTTGGTGACCGGTGCGCCCCAGCCGCGGGTCTCGTCGCCTTGCGGGGATTCCACCTTGATGACCGTTGCGCCGAGGTCCGCGAGGGTTTGCCCCGCCCATGGTCCCGCCAGAACGCGGGCGAGTTCGAGAACCTTGATGCCTTTTAGCGGGGTCATGTGCCTGTCCTTCGTGCGAAATCTGCGCGAATACTGCAATCTGGGCGGCAAAGGTCAAGTGCGGGACGCACAATGTTGGCATAAACGTCACGATACCGGAGAAACCGCCCGCTCCGCCTTGTGCCGGAGGGCATTGCTGCCTACATCTGCGCCTATGGTTAAACTGACGAAATTATTCAAACGCAGCCCCACGGTTTCGGTGATCCGCCTGAATGGCGTGATCGGCAGCGGCAGCCGCTTTGGCGGGCCGGGGCTGAACGATGCGGCGATGGCCCCGATTATCGAGCGCGCCTTTGCCAAGGGCAAACCGAAAGCGGTGGCGCTGGCGATCAATTCGCCCGGTGGCTCGCCCGTGCAGTCCGCGCTGATCGCGGCGCGGATCCGGCGGCTGGCGGCAGAGAAAAACCTGAAGGTTTATGCGTTTTGCGAGGATGTGGCGGCTTCGGGCGGCTACTGGCTGGCGACGGCAGGGGATGAGATTTATGCAGATCGCAGCTCGATTGTCGGCTCTATCGGTGTGATCTCGGCCTCTTTCGGGTTTCACGAACTGATGACCCGTCAGGGGATCGAGCGGCGGGTTCATACGGCGGGCGAGGACAAATCCATGCTCGATCCGTTCCGGCCGGAAAAACCGGAGGATGTGGAGCGCCTGAAAACGCTGCAGAAGGTCATCCACAACAATTTTATCGAACAGGTCAAACAACGGCGCGGCAAGATGTTGCGCGGCGAGGATCTGTTCACCGGCGAGATATGGGTCGGGCCGCAGGCGGTGGAAAACGGTCTGGTGGACGGGATCGGCCATCTGGTGCCGAAAATGCAGGAGCTGTTCGGCGAGGATGTGAACCTCTCGGTCTTCGGGCCGAAGAAGTCGCTGCTCAGCCGTTTCGGTGGCCCCGCGGCGGCGGGAATCATGAATGATGTCGAGGATCGCAGCCTCTGGTCCCGTTTCGGGTTGTAAGGGGCGGATATGGTCAAGGTTGTCACGTTTTTCCTGATTGCCATTCTGGTGCTGGGCATGTTCGGGAAGCTGCGCATGCCGAAGCTGCGCAAGCCGCGCGCGGGGGCGAAAAAATGTCCCGACTGCGGGGCCTATCTGATCGGCAAGGCGCCTTGCCCCTGCACGAAAACCCGGGGCTGAGCGCGGATTATGGATATTATTCTGGTATTGTCCGGCCTGGTTATTCTGCTCGTGGCGGGGGATTTCCTCGTCAAAGGGGCGGTGTCGCTGAGCTTGCGGCTGGGCATACCGGCGCTGATTGTCAGTTTTACCATTGTCGGCTTCGGCACCTCGGCGCCGGAGCTTTTGATTGCGGTGCAGTCGGCGCTCGAAGGCGCGCCGGGGCTGGCGCTGGGGAATGTGGTCGGCTCGAATATCGCCAATATCCTGCTGGTGCTGGGTATTCCGGCGATACTGGCGCCTATGGATACCTCGCGCTGCAATACCAAGCGGACCTATATCCAGATGATGGGGGTCTCGGTGATATTCGTGGCGCTGTGCTATCTGGGGCCGCTCTATATCTGGCAGGGGCTGGTTCTGGTGACCTTGCTGGCGGCGATGCTGGGGGATGCGTTCCGTTCTGCCCGTGCATCGCGCAATGGCGTGAATATCGATGACGTGACATCGGAAGAACTGGCGGAGCTGCAGGACGCGGATCCGCATATGCCGGTCTGGCGGGTGGTGGCCTATCTGCTGATCGGGATTATCGGTCTGCCGTTCGGGGCCGATGTGCTGATCGAGGGCGCGATCAATCTGGCGCGTGACAACGGTATTTCCGAGGAGGTCGTGGGGCTGACGCTGGTGGCTGTCGGGACCTCGCTGCCGGAGCTGGCGACGACGGTTGTGGCGGCCTTGCGCAAGCAGGCGGATGTGGCGCTGGGGAATGTGATCGGCTCGAACATGTTCAACCTGCTGGCCATTATGGGGGTTGCGAGCTTCTTCGGGCCGCTTGGTGTATCCGAACAGTTCCTGAATGTCGATTTGTGGATTATGCTGGCGGCTTCGGCGGCGCTCGCCATATTCGTGTTTACCCCGTTGAAACTCTCGCGAATCTGGGGGATTGTGTTCCTTGCGGCATACGGGACCTATGTGTCGTTTCTGCTGCTCTGAACAGGAGGCTTGAATGGCAAAATCTGCATTGGTGACCGGTGGAGCGCAACGGCTGGGGCGGGCGATGGTTCTGCATCTGGCGGAGCGCGGCTATGATGTGGCTATCCACTATTCCAGCAGTGCGGACGCCGCCGGGGAGACGGCGCAGGCGGTGCGTGATCTGGGGCGCAAGGCGGTTTGTGTGCAGGCCGATCTGCTGGATATCGACGCGACCGGGGGGCTGGTGGATCGCGCGGCAGAAGCGCTTGGCGCGCCGCTTGATCTGCTGG
>WFTU01000292.1 GCA_015485375.1 Paracoccaceae bacterium
GGTTTGATGCGCACGGGGATTTCAACACACCGGAGACTTCGCCCTCCGGTTTTCTTGGCGGGATGCCGCTGGCGATGATCTCGGGGCGCGGACCGCAGGACCTGTGCGAGGCGAGCGGGCTGGTGCCGCTGGCGGATCAGGACATTGTGCTGGTCGGTGCGCGCGATCTGGATCCGCTGGAGGCGGCGCTTCTGGCGGGATCGGCGGTGCGGCAGGTCTCGCTGGCCGGTCTGCCGGAAATTACGGGGCCGGTGCATTTGCATTTCGACACCGATCTGGTGAATGCCGATGAATGCGGGGCCTTCAACTATCCGGTCGCGGGCGGGCCGTTCGCGGCAGAAGTAAAAGCCGCATTCGAGCGGCTGGCCGCGCAGGCCGACATTTGTGCGGTATCGGTTTCCGGCTGGACGGGGGCGCTCGATACGGACGGCGCGGCAGCGCGTCTGTTTGCCGATGTGCTGGCGGTCTTTGGCGCGAGGCTTCAGGCGTAGGTTTTGGCGTGCAACCGGTCGGGGTGGTCCAGATGCGGCGTGCCGGCGAATTGCGTCAGGTGCAGCCCGTCGTTGCGCAGGGCAAAACGGTGGATGGAGGTATGGGCGACGGACAGGAAGAGTTTGCTCTTGCCCGGAATATCGAGGTCCAGCGCCATGGTCGCCAGCGTTGAAATCACGCCGGTGGAGGTCACGAGCAGGGTGCGCCCCTCCTGTTTTGCAGCGTCGCTCAGGGCGGCGTTGATGCGGGCGCGAAAGGCCTCGTAGCTTTCGAGGTTGTCGGTGATCTCGCCACTCCGCCACGCGGTCAGGATTTTCGGCAGATGGGCGATGAATTCCGGTTCCGAGGTCGGCCACGGCACGCCGTGGGTCTGTTGCAGGCTGTCGGCAAGGCCGAAATAGTCCATCTCGTTCAGGCGCGCGTCGGTTTCGTGCGGGACATCCAGACCAACCGATTGCGCCGTCTGTATCTGCCGGTTCATGGCGCCGGAGATCACGCGGTCATAACCGTGCGAAGCGCGGATATGCTCCCCCAGCCAGCGCGCCTGCTGGTGGCCGAGGTTTGATAAATTGTCGTAGCTGGCCTCGTCCGTTGCGCCGGTTTGCGCCTGCCCGTGCCGGATGAGTGTGATTTCCGCCATAGTGTGTACTTTCGTTAGAAAGGGCCGCTCCGCGATGCAGAACGGCCCAGACCTGAGTTTGGAGGTGGCCAAAGCCGGAACGGGTCCGATCGGCCGGATGTCTGCCCAAAGGGGGCTGCCCCTCTAGATTTTCACCCCGCGAATAACCTTAACCTGCTGCTCCAATTTCCCAATAGACATTGGCACCTCCTTTCTGATTGTTGTCGATGAAAGAATCATGCCACGGGTTTTGGAAATCGCAAAGCGTTTTTTCAGGTTGCCAGATATTTCCAGCGGTTTACGGCGGCGCGGAACGGGGCCAGCGCGACCAGTGCCAGCGCCAGTTTGACCATGAAATCGGCAACGCCGAGGCTGACCCAGAGCGGCACAACCGGACCGAAGCCGAGCAGCGGCAGGGCCTCGTTCGCCCAGCTTACGTCATTGGCGGGTTCCAGAAATGCCAGCGCGGCAGAGAAGGCAATGGTGAAGAAAATCGCCGTATCCAGCGAGGAACCGACCAGCGAGGACACCAGCGGCGCGCGCCACCATGCCTTGTTGCGCAGGCGGTCGAATACGAACACGTCCATCAGCTGCGCCGTCAGGAAGGCGGTGCCGGAGCCGGCAGCGATGCGCAGGGTTACGGCGGGGCCGTATTCCAGCATGATCTGCGTGCCGATCAGCGAGGAGATTACCCCGACGACAAAACCGGCGAAGATCACCTTGCGGGCCTGCGACGGGCCGAACAGGCGGTTCATCAGGTCGGTGACCAGAAAGGCGAAGGGGTAGGTAAACGCGCCCCATGTCAGCCAGTTGCCGAACAGGAATTGCACGAGGATGTTGGAGGCGACAACGACCGTTGCCATGGCGAGGACGCCAATCAGGGTATAGCGGTTCATTTCTGTATTCCGTTTTTTATAGAAGGAGCGGTGACTTCGTTTCGATGAGCGACAGCCTATAGGCGCAGTTTTTGCTTCAGGCAAGCAGTTTCTTGGCCACAGCGTCCAGTGCCATGGTGTAGCCTTTGGTGCCGTGACCGGCGATAACCTCGTCCGCGGCCGGTTCGACATAGGAGATATGGCGAAACGGCTCGCGCTCCTTGGGGTTGGAGATGTGCAGTTCCACGATCATGCCGTCAAAGGCCCGCAGCGCATCGAGGATGGCGACCGATGTGTGCGTGTAGGCGCCCGCGTTGATGATGATCGCGGCGCAGGTTTCGCGCGCTTCCTGTA
>WFTU01000293.1 GCA_015485375.1 Paracoccaceae bacterium
ATTGCGGAGAACATTGCGCGGGGCGAGGCGGGCTTGCCGTTTCTGCATGTGGTGGACCGCAAGGCGGGATATTAGCGCGCGATTTCCAGCAGGGCGGCGATATCGAGGTGCGCTTCCAGATGATCGGCCAGCGCATCAAGGGTTGCTTCCACGGTGTCCTGAAAGGCAATGGCCGAAGGTGCGCCGCCGAGATCCTGTAAAAACGCCTGCCGGAAATTGTCCGCGGCAAACAGCCCGTGGATATAACAGCCCGAAACCCGCCCGTCGGCACTGGCCGCGCCTTCGGGCGTGCCGTCGATATCCAGCCATGCCCGCCGGCAATCGGGGCCGGAGGTCTCGCCGATGTGGATTTCATACCCATTGACCGGCGCGCCGCTGGAAATATGCGTGCCGCGCACCGCCTCAAGCCGTTTGTCGGCTGTCATCACGGTTTCGATATCCAGCAGCCCGAGGCCCGCCACGCTGCCCGCTGCGCCCTCGATCCCCCCGGGGTCCGAGAGGGTCTTGCCGAGCATCTGGTAGCCGCCGCAAATCCCCAGCACCCGCCCGCCGCGCCGCAGATGGGCCTGAATGTCGATGTCCCAGCCCTGCGCACGCAAAAACGCCAGATCGCCGATGGTGGATTTGGTGCCGGGCAGGATAACCAGATCGCAATCGCCGGGAATGGCTCCGCCCGGTTTGACCATGACGAGGGTGACGGAGGGTTCCAGTTTCAGCGGGTCGAGATCGTCGAAATTGGCGATACGCGACAGCAGCGGCACGGCGATTTTTACCTGACCGTTGCCGCCGCCGGAAATGTCGAGCGCGTCCTCCGCCGGCAGGCGCGCGGCCTCGGCAAACCACGGGGCGACACCGATATTGCGCCAGCCGGTGCGGGTGGCGATCTCGTGCAAGCCGTCATCGAACAGGCGAGGGTCACCGCGAAACTTGTTGATAATGAAACCTTCTATCATGTCGCGATCCGCATACGGCAGCACCGCATGGGTGCCGACCATCTGGGCGATCACGCCGCCGCGGTCGATGTCTCCGGTCAGGATGACCGGCACATCTGCCGCCACGGCGAAGCCCATATTGGCAATATCGCCCGCCCGCAGGTTGGTTTCCGCCGGACTGCCCGCGCCCTCGACCAGCACGATATCGGCTTCGGTTTTCAGGCGGGTGAAACTTTCCAGAACGCTGTCCATCAGCTGCGGTTTCAGGGCGCTGTATTCGCGCGCGGCTACCGTCGTCAGGCGCTTGCCCTGCACGATCACCTGTGCGCCGGTTTCGGTCTCGGGTTTGAGCAATACGGGGTTCATGTCTGTGTGCGGCGCGACCCCGCAAGCCAGCGCCTGAAGCGCTTGCGCCCGCCCGATCTCGCCCCCGTCAACGGTGACGGCGGCATTATTGGACATGTTTTGCGGCTTGAACGGGCGCACGCGCAGACCCCGACGGGTGAGAGCGCGGCACAGGCCGGCCACCAGCACGGATTTGCCAACGTTGGAGCCGGTGCCCTGAATCATGATCGCTTTGCCCATGCCCCTTGCTAGCCCGCCAGAGGCGCGGGTGCAATCACGCCGGATGATGTTCTGGGATGCAGATATTGGCCTTCGGGGCATAGGACTTCAGTGCCGCCTGTCGTTGATACACGCTCTCGTGCAGGTCATCGAAGGGGGAGCGGCAGGCAAAGCGCGGCTGGCGCAACAGGAAAAACTTGCCGAGCCCCGCCATCGATCCGGCCATCGGCGCCGCCGGGTCGGTGGGAAAACGCGCGCGCCAGCCGTCGGGCAGGGGCAGGTTGCAGCCCTCGGCCTTCTCCAGCATCCAGACCAGCGGAATGTTGGAGAGCGGGCGGGCTTTCCGGATCCCCTCGATCTGCCCGCCGACATCCGCATGCGCGCCGGGAAACCAGAGCTGCTCCGCATGGCCCTGCCAGTCAGGGATGTGTTTCCACAGGATCGGGGTATAGGCGGTGCGGGTCTCGTCCAGCGCCAGCGCCTGAAACGCATTGGCAATGGCGGGGCCGAGGTTGTGGTCGTGGAACTCGGTCGCCATCGGTGCGATCCGGCAGATCAACGGGTAGGGCAGGCCGAGGGCCTTGACCGTGTCCCAGACGCCGACCATCTCGATCTGCACCCCCTCGTGGCAATAGCGGTGGCGGAATTCCTGCGCGGCTTCCTCCAGCGCGTCGCATTCGTAATGGTCAAAGGCGGCCTTGACCCGCTCCGCTGACAGATGGGCGGCGCTCATCAACCCGATCCGCCCGATCATCCCGGCCAGCGAGCGAACGGCATAGGCACCGCGGCTGAAGCCGAACAGCATGATCCTGTCGCCGGGGCGGTAGTGGCGGGACAGGTGTGAATAGGCCGCGCAGATCATCGTGTTCATGCCGATACCGGCGGCCACAGCCAGCCATTTGGCCGCGCCGTTGCCGTTGATCCCGCGGTGGTAGTAGATATCGAGGTCGTCGCGGTTCTGCTCGTGCAACAGTTTGTAGAGCAGGCCCGCGTTGGTCTCCATCCCCGGGTCGAGGCGGCTGAGCGTGCCGTCCATGATGACTATATGTGTGGTCGGCTTGCGAAATGTCATACAGTGAATCTGCGCCCGCAACGGCGGTTTTTCAATCCACCGCCCTTCAATTCTTCGGGATTTAGAGCGACAGAACCGTGATCTGCTGCAGATTGCCATAGCCGTTGAAGGCGGTGGTCACCGCGTTCACATAGGCGCCCATGCTGTGGATCAGGATATAATCGCCTTCCTGCACCGTCTCGGGCAGCAGGTGTTCGCCGGGTAAGACATCGAGGGAATCACAGGTCGGCCCGAACACGGTTACCTTGCGCTCCGGCCCCTGACGCCGCGTGCCGTCGGGGGCAAGCACCGCATAGCGCCGCGCGATCGGCAGCACGGGGAATTCCGACAGCCCGCCGTAAATACCGTCGTTCAGAAACAGCGCGCCCTCGTCGTTGATATCGCGCACGCAGACCGCATGGGCGAAGGCCTCGGCCACCATGGCGCGGCCCGGTTCGCAGACCAGTGCGGGGGTGTTGCCGGGGAAAGCCCGCGCGGCGCTGCGGGCAATCACGTCAAAGAAATACAGCAAATCCGGTGCCGCCCCCGCCTGTCTCGCCGGAAAACCGCCCCCGACGTTCAGGCGGTGCAAGGTGACATTGGCGGCGCGGGCGATCTGCCCTGCGGTGTCGATATACTGCGCCCAGGCTTCGGGGTCTTCGCATTGCGTTCCCGGGTGAAA
>WFTU01000294.1 GCA_015485375.1 Paracoccaceae bacterium
CAGTTGATCCACGCCCAATTCGTCGAAGTCGAACACCTGGTCCTTGCGAGTGTCGTCCAGCATGCGCTTGACGCGCTGCTCTGCCGCTTCGAGGATTGCCTCGATCTTTTTGCGGGTGCTGCCCTTTCCCTTTGACATGCCATTCACATCAACGCCAAGGGTCGCGCCGATGGATTTCAGGCTGCCGAGTATCGCCCGCTGCGTGCCCATTTCATCGTCGGATTCCTCAAGTGTTTCGCGCACATCGGAAAGCATGTCCTTGACCGCTCGGGCGCGGCTCGCCTCGCTCGGCGGGATTCTCCCGAACGCCGAGTGCGTGATGATGATCGCGTCGTAGTCGCCAAGACCGATCTGGGCGACGAACTCCTTGCGACGGTCCTTGTGGAAATTCCGCTCGTCCGCCACGGCGATGTTCGCAAGCGGATATTGCTCATAGAACTCCTTGGCGAATTGAACGAGCATGTGGTTCGGCACAACAAACATGGGTTTCTTGACGAGGCCCAAGCGGCGGCCCTCCATCGCCGCGCCGATCATCGCGCTGGTTTTGCCAGCCCCGACGGTGTGTGCCATGTAGGTGTTGCCGGATTGCAGGACGCGCGCGATTACAGACGACTGGTGGGGGCGCCATTGCCAATCCGTGTGAACGCCTGGCGTGGTCAGGTATGCTCCGTCGTATTTCGGTGCCACTTCCGCATTGAACGTCCTGTTGTAGGCTTGCTCAAGGTCCGTTTTCCGTGCGGGATCGGCCCAAAGCCACTCGGTGAACTTTTCCTGCAACTCGGCTGCCTTGTCGGTCGCCTGCTGTGTCGCGGTTTCGTCGGTGAAGGTGGTCGTTGATCCGTCGGCGTTTCTTGTCGTGCGCCTGATCTCGATCTTCTTGTTGTTCATCGCGGCGGACATAAGTTGGCCGAATGGCAGATCGGGAGTGCCATATTCATTTTGCGCCGCGGCTTCATTTTCCGAGCCATTCACCACCCAGATGCCGAGGTTCTTTTTGAACGAAGCCTCCAGTCGCAATCCGAGAGACCGCGCAAACTCCGAGTAGATGGACGGATCAAACCAATGCGCCCCGAGGGGCACACGGATTTCTTCGGACGTAACTGGCGCGGGCTGCACTTCGCGAAGCGCCTCGACATTCGGTGCCAGCGCCGGGTCTTTCTGAGACGCAGCCTCCGCAGCCTCCAGTTTCTTCCTGACGTTGCCGGACAGGTATTTTGCGCGCGTCTCCCACCGACCGGTCTCCGGGTTCTTGAATATCTTGCCTTCGAGTTCGGCAATGACGGTTGCAGGGTCGGATTTCGCGAGATCGGCAATCATGTCGATGTCGATGATCCCGCGCATTGCGAGAACATGCAGAAGCGCATCTTCCGGCGAATTGATCTCCGGCGTGACTGCCCGTGACACCGCGTTTTCCGTAAATACCCTGGTCTTTGTTGCGGTTTCGGTCTTTGGGTCATATTTCTCGATGGCCAAGAGGCGGAATGCCTCTGGGTCGTCGAGGAACGGGTCGATATTGGGGCGCTTGATGATGACCTTTGGCGGAACCTCGTTCACGTTGAAATCGCCGTCGCTGTAGTCCGGCGATTTCATGGCCTCGGCGCGAGCCTTCGCTATGTCGGCGAGTTTCGCGCCCGCGTCGATCATGTCGCTCGGGTCGAAACTGCCAATGTCAAAATCCTCGCCGGCGTTGCGCGCGTCCTCATATGCCTCAAACCGTTTTCGCTCCATTTCAACGCGGCTCGGGCGGCGCTCAGTGCGGATTTCGAGGCCGATCGGGCCGTGCTCCTTCACGAACCTGTCATAGAGGTTGTTCAGGCGCTTTCTTGCCTCTGTCGCGTCGCTCTGGGCCATATCAGCCGCATACACGTCGCGCAGGGCGTTGCGCACGCGGACCAACTTCTTGACGCGGGCAAGCGCCTCCTTCGGCATTCCCTTGGTGTTCTGCCGCGAACGCGGCTCGACCTTGACGCCGGCACGCCCGTCGAAGCGGTAGAGTTCGTCGCCCTTGAGGTAGTAGCTGCCCGGCTTGGTTTCTGCGTGCTCGACGTCGAGGGCATCCACGCCGGCGGCCTGGTCCGGCGACGGGTCGGAAACAATGTTCTCGGGGAGGCGCTTGATCGCCTCAAACAGGTCTTTGCGCAGATCTGCGCCGGGACGTTCACGCACACCGATGCGCGGCCCTGCGGTCAAGGTGTCGTATAGGCCCTGTTCGCCAAGGATCATTTCCGGGTGCTCGATGAAATATTTGTTCACGAAGGCTTCGCCGGTCCCGCCCTCCTTGTCGGGCAGGGTGACTTTCTCGACCTCGCGCCAGGCGGGGTTGGCTTCCTTCTCGCCATCCAGGCGCTTGCGCAGGATCACTATGTCCGTCGTAACCTCGGTGCCGTTTTCCTTGAACGCGGTCTGCGGCAGGCGGATTGCGCCCACAAGGTCAGCGCGGTCTGCGAGATAGTCGCGCGCGGCCGTGTCGCGCTTGTTCATGGTCCCGGCCGACGTGACGAACATCAGAAGGCCGCCGGGGCGCACCG
>WFTU01000295.1 GCA_015485375.1 Paracoccaceae bacterium
CCGGTTCCTACCCCGGTCCCGACTGGCTGGCCAAACAGGCGCATCAGGCCGATCTGCAGGCCGAGGCCGCCGCGAAAAACATCGCCGGTGAAATCAAGGGCCAGACCCCGAGCCACAATTTCAAATCGGAGCTGGTCTGCATCGTCGATACGCTCAACTCCGGCATTCTGGTCTATCGCAGCGAGAAACGCTCGCTGACCCTGCCGCAGCTGAAAATCTCGCACTGGGCCAAGCGCACGTTCGAAAACATCTACCTGCGCCCCTACCGCTAACAGCAAAACGCCCGCGCCGGAAACAGCGCGGGCGTTTGGTTTCTAGGGCAGCATGCGCCACGGCTTGGGCATCAGCACCCAGCGCCCGTTGACGAACACCAGCCCGTCAAAGGCCATGCCGGTCGTCTCGCCCTCCCTGACGAACTTGAACCGCACGATCGGGAAACCGGGGTTCATGTATTGCAGCACATCCTTGTAGCCCCCCGGAAACGCCGCCAGCGCCGCATTGCCCGCGCGCAAGGCGTCGGTGGTGGTGTAAACCATCAATACCGTATCCTGCCCGGCCTTCGGCCCGATGGCCACCCCGGGGGTGAACATCTGCGCATAGGCTTCGCTCAAACGGCTGGCCAGCGGCTCGCTGTAAACCGCCGCCACATCCTCGGGCGACGGTGCCAGTTTTGCGGTCAATGCCGCCCGATCGGCGGCAGGGTCCAGAAACGCCTCCAGCAAGGCCCGCGCTGCCGCCTCTCCGCCTTCGGCGCTTGTCGCCTGCGGCTTCGGACCGTTCAGAATCTCCACCAGACTGGCTTGCGGATTGTCGGCACAGGCCTGTGCCAGATTTTGCAGAATGATCGCGTTGTTCTGCGCTGTCACCGGACGCACATCGCTTTTCAACGCGCCGAGATAGCCAAACGTCCACGCCGCCACCATCCCGCGCTTCATTTCCGAAGCATCCACCAGCGCGTCATAGCACGCCGCATTCGGATCAAACGCATCGCCCGGATTCTCCGCCAGCGCCGGAAGCGCCACCAGCATCGCCATACTCCCGCCAAGGAGCCGTTTTCCCAAAACTGTCATCGAAATACCTTTCTCCAGCACCAAAACAATGCCGAAACTATAGCAAGGCTTCGCGAGATCACAAAACCGGTGCGGTTTTCAGGCCAGCATGTCCAGAAAATCGCGGGAAAACCTGTGCACATCACCGGGCCAGCGCGCCGACAGATAGTTCCCGTCCCGCACGGTAAACCCGCGCGACAGGTGGTCCGGCGTATCGCGTAAAACCGGCAGCGGCCCGTGTCTGAAATCCCCGGGCGTGGCCAGTGCCGCCTTCACCTCTGCCTCCACGGTCACCGGATAGGTCAGGTAGTAATCCCCCAGCCGTCGCCTGGTCAGCAGATACCCCGCGCGCTCCTGCCGCTCCAGCAGTGCCGTGGTTTTGCGCCCGAACAACACCGGCTTGCCAGTCGCGGGGTTCTTGCTGCGCGCTACCGCCACAACTCCGTGGCAGATCGCGGCAACCGGTTTGTCGGCCGTGAAAAATCCGGCAATGGCATCCTGCAAAACGCGGGATTCGAGATAGGGTTTCACCCCTTTGGCATGGCCGCCCGGCAACAGCAGCGCATCAAATCCGTCAACGTCGATACCCTCGTAGCGCAACGGATTGGCAAAACGCGCATCCTGCACCAGTTCCGCATGCGCCGCCCGCGCCCGCGCATCGGCGCGCAACAACGGTTTCCAGATGCCAAGACCGTTGCCATCCAGCATCCGCGGATCGGCGCGCCCCTGTTCGCCCGTATCGGTGGCAAACTGTACCTCGTGACCGGCTTCGGACAGAATTTTCCACGGGACCGCCACTTCGGAAGGATCGAAATCTATCGTGCTTGTGGCAATCAGCACCTTCACGCGCCCGCCCCCTTCCAGCCGCTGTCCAGCTTGCGGATGGCGGCGATGCGTTCGCCGGTTTTCGGGTGGCTCATCAGCCACGCAAGTTGCCCGCCCGCCTTGCCCGCCAGATAGTCGAGCTTCTGGAACATGGCGATCTGCGGTGCCACCCCGATCCCCGATTTGGTCAGCAGCGCGGCGGCATAGGCATCGGCCTCGTATTCATCCTGACGCGACAGTTTCGCGCCGAGCATGGAAATCAGGAAATTCACCAGATAGACCCCGACAAACGGGATCAGCCGCCCGATGATCCCCATCAGCAGCACGCGGATGGCATTCTGCGCCCCGAAATCGATCATCCGCCGTTTGGAATGGCCAAGCGCCACATGCCCCAGTTCGTGCGCGATCACGCTGGCCAGCTCGTCGGCGGTGACAATCCCGTCGCGGTATTTGTTCATAAACCCGCGCGTGACGAATATCCGCCCGTCCGGCGCCGCCAGCCCGTTGATAGGCTCGATCTCGTAAATGTTCACCTTGATCTGCGGCAGGTCCAGCTGCGCCGCCATCTTGCGCGTCAGACGCAGCAATTCGGGGTCTTTCAGCGGCGTGGATTGTGCATCCAGCGCCTTGCCGGTTTTCCACGCGGAAAAGCGATACATGACGTAAGCGGCAAGAACAGCCAGAAGAATGGGCGCAAAGCGAAGCATGGTTTCAATATGGCGCGCCCCCCGCCGGTAAACAAGGCGTGGAGCCTGCCTAATCGCCCCGATGTCACATTGTCGGGAAGTGTCCCGAAATTCCTCTTGCCCTTACAGTTACTGGAAGGCGTAACAGAGCGGAAATCGACCGGTTTTATGCCGACTCGCCCCCCGCTTTTCAAAAGGAGCCTTCCATGGAAATCCGAAAGACCCGCCCGCTGCTTTTCATGCCGCCGTTGATTTTTCTGGCCATCATCGGCCTTTTCGTCTTTGGCATGACGCGCGAGAACGCCACCGATCTGCCCTCCACGATGGTCGGGCGCGAAACCCCGCCACTCAGCCTGACACCGCTGGGCGATTTCCCGATGGTCACCACCGAAGCCCTCCGCGGTCCGGGCGTGAAACTGCTGAACTTCTGGGCCAGCTGGTGTGTCGGTTGCCGCCTTGAACATCCCGTGCTGGTCAAGATGGCCGAAGCGGGCGGGCAGATTTACGGGGCAGACTACAAGGACGACAAAGGCGTCACCTATCTGATGGGCAAGGGAAATCCCTATGTCGCCGTTTCGCAGGACGAACGCGGGCGCACCGGCATTGACTGGGGGGTCTACGGCATACCGGAGACCTTCATCATCGACGGCAACGGAAACGTCACCCACCGCCATATCGGCGCGATAACCGAGGAAGTGATGCGCGACACCATCATGCCGCTGATGGCCGAGGCCGAAGCGCGCTCCTGACGCGCTCTACCAAGCGCAAGGCAGGTTCAGCACTCCGCGGAAGGCCCAGCCGCCGACCCGCACCTCGCCGTCGAGGCGCAGGTCGGGCAGGGCGGCGAAGATCATCGGCAGGGCGATATCGGCCACCAGCGCCTTGCTCGCCCATGCGCCGGCGCAAAAATGCGGCCCCGCGCCAAAGGCGATATGCTTGCCCGCATCGCGCGTGATGTCGAACCTGTCCGCATCGGCAAACACCGCCTCGTCGCGGTTGCCGGAGTTGAACATCAGGAACACATCGTCGCCCTCTTCGAAATCCACCCCGCCGAAATGCGCATCCTGTGCGATCCGGCGCGGCGACATGCCGATGGGCGAGAGCCAGCGCACGAATTCCTCGAACACCTGCATCCACGAGACCTTGCCCTCCAGCACCATCTGCAACTGCTCCGGACGTTCCAGCAAGGCCCAGATCGCCCCCGCGATCACATCGCGCGGCTCGTTCTGCCCGCCGCTGATCGCCAGTTTTATATTGGCGCGGATGGCTTCCCCGGGCAATCCGGCCTCCTGCATGGTTGATAGCATATCGCGCGCGTTCAGGCCGCGCATCCGCCCCAGCATTTCGTCAATCGCCGCGTCGATGGCGGCCGTCGCCTCGTGGCAGCGCGCCTCCACCTCCGGATCGCCGGCATAATTGGCAATCCCGTCGATCATCGCCTGTGACCAGCGGTCGATATCGCGCCAGTGCGCGCAATGCAGGCCGGTAAGATGGATCAGCGCCCGCGCCGACAGCCGCGTGGCGTAGTCCTGAAACAGGTCACCGCCGCCAAGGGGGGCGAGTTCCGCCAGTATGGCCTTGGCCTCCGCCCTGAAACGCAGGGTCCAGTGGTCGCGCACGGTTGCGGGCGAGACGGTCGGGAATATCGCCTTGCGCTCGCGGCTGTGCGCTATCCCGTCCTTGCGCATCATGTTGTGCCCCATCAGTACGGTCATCAAGCCTTCGGGCTGTTCCGAGGAAAACACCTCGATATTCGGCTCCGCGCGCACGATATCGTCGCGCCGCAGCAACAGGGTGCGGTTGAATTGCGGCACGAAGGCAATCGGGGCCTCGGCCCGCATACGTTTCAGCACCGGATAGGGATCATCACGGAATTCGGTCGGGTCGATATCGAAAACAGGGGCATTGCTCATCTGTTCAGCCTAGGGCGTAGACCCATAAACCACAAGCCACCAGTTTGGCAGATTTCCGCCCTGAGCAGGCGCAAGGCCGCAGGAATAGTGGTTCTATTTCAAGGCATTGCAACGCAGTCAGGGCGGAAATCCGCCAAACCCGAAGGGCGCGGCTCTCGCTTCATCTCAATGGCTCGGGCCGCTTGCAAAGGGGGCCACCCTGTGCGGCGCGACCCAAACCATTGATATTTCGCGAGGGTCGCGCTGGTGGCATGTGGTTTATGGGTCTACGCCCTGGCCCTGCCGTTTGCGCCAGCGCAAGAACAGAATGTAGAGCGCGATCAGCCCCAGTGCCGCACCCGTCATGCTCCAGCCGATGCGGCTGGCCAGAGCAATGATATTGTCGAGGTTCTCGCCAAACAGATAACCGATGGAGGAATACATCAACACCCAGATCATTTCGCCCAGCACGCCCCAGAAGGTATAGCGCGCCCAGCGCATTTCGCTGGCACCATACAGAAAATTACTCGTCGGCCCCAGCGGCGACAGCAGCCAGCGCGTGAAAAACACCCCCGGACCACCGTAGCGCAGCATGAAGGCCTTCACCCTGTCCACCTTCTTCGCCCGCGACTCCCGCTGGCGCAACCGCGCCTCCACCTTGTGGCCGCCCCAATAGCCGATCCAGTAGCCGATCTGGTCCCCCGTCACCGCGCCCGCCAGCGCCACCGGCAGCACCAGCCACGGGGACATATTGCCGATGGCCATGTAGCTGCCGACCACCAGCAGGGCAGGGGTGGAGGGCGAGGGCAATCCCATGCAACTGCCCAGCACCGCGAAAAACAGTGTGACCAGCCCGTAGGTGTCCATCAGATACATGAAGGTATCCATTAACCGGCGCTCCGTTCGCGCTGCATCTTGCGCACCACGACCACCAGCCGGTACCCGAGCAGAACCGCCGCCAGCGCCGCCAGTATCGCCCAGCTTGCATTGCCCATCAGGCTGGCCAGCGCCTCCAGATTGCCGCGAAAGGCGTAGCCGATACCCAGATAGATCGCGACCCAGACCAGCTCCCCCGCCAGATCCCAGAGCGTGAAACGCAGCCAGCGCATGTCACTGGCACCGGTCAGGATGTTGATGGTCGGCCCGACCGGCGCAAACAGCCAGCGCGACAGGAACACGCTCATCCCGCCCCAGCGCCGCATCAGCTCCTTGGAGCGCGCGATCTGCGCCGCACGGGCCGGTTTGCGTGACAGGCGTTCCTCCACCGCATTGCCGGTGAAATACCCGATGTGGTAGCCGATCTGGTCACCGCTCACCGCCGCCACCAGCGCGGTCAGATAGGCCGGCACCAGCGCAATATCGCCCTCGGCCACAAAAGCCCCGATGGCCATCAGCACCAGCGTGCTCGGCAGGGGCGCGCCGGCCGCGGCCAGAACTCCGATCCCGAACAACAGCCACAGCCCGTAGGTCGGCACAAGGGCGAGCACCGCCTCGGTCATTGCGCCGCCCGCGCAGCCTGCACCGCTTCCAGAATATCCTGCTCCACCGCCTCCAGTGGTCGCCCCTGCATCTCGGCAATCTTCGCCAGTGACGTGTGCATCGGTGCATCCGGCGGCAGCCCGATCGCCTCGGCCAGCGCGTCCGCATCCACGTCATAGGAATGGGAGATATATCCAACCGGCATCCACCCCGCCAGCGCCGCATCGCGGTTCTGCGAAAAATACACCACCTGCACCGTCAGGCGGATCAGCAGGAAAAAGGTAATCACCGCAGCCAGCAGAAACCCGATCAGCAACATCCGGTGCTCCTGCCAGAGCCGTGCAACGGTCACCCTCATCGTCCCAGTTCTTTCATGGCGGCCTCGATCCCTTTCAATGTCATCGGGAACATGCGGTTTTCAAATATCTCGCGGATCATAGCAATCGAGCGGGTATAGGGCCAGTGCTGCTCCGGCGTCGGGTTGATCCAGATGGTATCGGGCCATTGTTCGCGGGCGCGGCGCAGCCAGACCTCGCCGGCCTCGTCGTTGTAATGCTCGTTCGCCCCGCCGCGATAGGCGACCTCGTAGGGGGACATGGCCGCGTCGCCAACGAAAATACACTTGTAGTCCGACCCGTAGGTATGCAGCAGATCCCACGTCGGGATCACCTCGGTCCAGCGGCGGGCGTTGTCCTTCCAGACGCCCTCGTACAGGCAGTTGTGGAAGTAGTAATGTTCCAGATGCTTGAACTCGGACTTCGCGGCCGAGAACAGCTCCTCCACCATTTCCACATGGTCGTCCATCGAGCCGCCGACATCCAGAAACAGCAGCACCTTGACGTTGTTGCGCTTCTCGGGACGGGTCTTGATATCGATATAGCCGTTTTCCGCCGTTGCGCGGATGGTGCCGTCCAGATCCAGCTCCTCCTCCGCCCCCTCGCGCGCCCAGCGGCGCAGGCGTTTCAGTGCCACCTTGATATTGCGCGTCCCCAGTTCCACGGAATCGTCCAGATTGCGGAACTCGCGCCGGTCCCAGACCTTGACCGCGCGGCGGTGGCGGCTCTCGTGCTGCCCGATGCGGATGCCCTCGGGGTTGTAGCCATAGGCCCCGAACGGCGAGGTCCCCGCCGTGCCGATCCATTTGGAGCCGCCCTGATGCCGCTCCGCCTGTTCCGCGAGGCGTTTCTTCAGCGTCTCCATCAGCGCATCGAAGCCGCCGAGGGATTCCACCTCGGCCATTTCCTCGGGCGTCAGGGTTTTTTCCGCCAGCTTGCGGATCCAGTCCTCCGGCACATCGACCGCGTTCAGGATATCGTCCACGGTCATGCTCTCCAGCCCGCTGAAGGTGGCCGAGAACGCCTGATCGAATTTGTCGAGGTTGCGCTCGTCCTTCACCATGATGGCGCGCGACAGGTAGTAGAACCCCTCCACATCATACAACACCAGCGAGGCATCCATCGCCTCCAGAAAGCCCAGGTATTCCCTGAGGCTGACCGGAACATGCGCGTCCCGCAGGTTGGTGAAGAAGTTCAGGAACATCTAGGCCACGCCGAATTTTACCGCAAACATGCCGATAAAAAACGCCACCAGCCCGAAGGCCACGGCAAACCCGAAGGCATATTGCAGCTTGTCCGGCGTGTTGCCGCCACGCCGCGTCGCCGTGATCCAGCCGACAATGGCCCCGAGCAGCATTCCGATTAACGCGATCATGTGGTTCCCCTATCTTGTATATTTTATGAACGGTGTAAGCTGCCCTACACGATCATACAGCCTGCGGCCAGCCGCATTGAAGTCCTGCGTCAGCCAGTAAACAGAAGGTGATCCGGCCTCGTCCGCCGCTGCATAGACCGCCTCGATCAATGCCCGCCCGACGCTTTGCCCGCGCACTTCCGGCGCGGTGAAAAGATCCTGCAAATAACACACGTTCTCGATCTTCCAGCCGTGGCGGTGGAACAGGTAATGCACCAGCCCGACCAGCTTGCCGCCTTTCTCCGCCACCAGCCCGTGAAACTCGTGGTCGTCACCCGACAGCATCCGCTTGAAGGAGGACCGGTAAACCTCCTCCGGAAGTTCGGTTTCATAGTAATCGAGATAACCTTTCCACAGCACCCGCCATTGCGGTTCGTCTGCTTCGGTCAGGGGGCGGATGGTCACGGTCATGATGTCAGCACCGATATGGACAGAATGGACAGGGTGGTCGAGATCAATACGACCTTGGCGATGGTTTCGGTTCTTATGCCATATTGCGTGGCTATGACAAACGGCATCGCCCCGCAAGGACCGGCCGCCACCAGCAGGGTGATCTCGCCCGCCAGCCCGCCGACCCCGCCGGCGCGCAACAACCCCCAGACGATCAGCGGATGCACCAGCAGCTTGAACCCCACCACGGTCCAGCCCGCGCCCGACATGCGCCACAGCGACGACCCCGCCAGCGTGATCCCCAGCGTGAACAGCAACACCGGCGCCGCCGCCGCGCCCGCGAATTCGGCGAAGGTCATAATCCCCGAGGGCGCCAGATCCCCCAGCCAGCCCAGCAGCAACCCGACGGGCGGCGCATAGATAAACGGGTTCTTGAACAGGATACCGGCCAGCCCCGTCTTGCCGGTCTCGCGCGCCTGTATAAACGCCACCAGAACCACGGTGCCGGGAAACAGGATGCCGGCGTCGAGCATGACAATCCCCGCCATCGGCAGCCCCGCATCCGGCCCGATCAGCCGCTCGGCAATCGGCAGCACGAAAAAGATATGGTTCACAAACCCCGAGGCCATGCCGAGCAGGATCGATTCCAGCAACGCGCGCCGGAACAGATAGCGCATCAGCACGAACACCATGGCAAACAGCAACAGCTCGCTCAGGAAATAGGCCCCGACCGCCGTCCAGTCGAAATCCCCGACCGGCGCCTTGCCGACCACGGAGACCACCAGCGCCGGCACCGCCAGATAGAAGGCAAACCGGTTGATCGCCGCCGCGTGATTTGCATCCATCGCCCCGCCAAGGCGCAACAGATAGCCGACCAGCAGCGCCGCATAGATCGGCAGAACCGGATCGGCGAGGGTTTCGAGCATCTAGGCTTTGCGCCGCGCCGCAAAGGCAAGGCGTTCGAACAAATGCACATCCTGCTCGTTCTTCAGCAAGGCCCCGTGCATCTTCGGCAGCGCCGCCGTCGGATCGGCGCGCAGGGCCTCGGCCTCCAGATCCTCGGCCAGCAGCAGCTTCAGCCAGTCCAGCACTTCCGAGGTCGAAGGCTTTTTCTTCAGCCCCGGCGTCTCGCGCACCTTGTAGAACTGCGTCAGCGCCTCCTGCAACAGATCCCGCTTGATATTCGGGAAATGCACATCGACGATCCGCGCCATGGTCTGAGCGTCCGGAAAACGGATGTAATGGAAAAAACAGCGGCGCAAAAACGCGTCCGGCAATTCCTTTTCGTTGTTCGAGGTAATAATCACGATCGGGCGTTTTTCGGCCTTCACCGTCTCGCCGGTCTCGTAAACGTGGAATTCCATCTTGTCGAGTTCCTGCAACAGATCGTTGGGGAACTCGATATCCGCCTTGTCGATCTCGTCGATCAGCAGCACCACACGCTCGTCGGCGGTAAACGCCTGCCAGAGCTTGCCCTGCTTGATGTAGTTCTTCACATCGTTGACCTTCGGATCCCCCAGCTGCGAATCGCGCAGGCGGGAAACGGCGTCGTATTCATACAGACCCTGCTGCGCCTTGGTGGTGGATTTGATGTTCCACTCCAGCATCGGCACCCCGAGCGCGCCGGCAATCTGGCGTGCCAGTTCGGTCTTGCCCGTGCCCGGCTCGCCCTTCACCAGAAGCGGCCTTTCCAGCGTGATAGCAGCGTTTACAGCCACTTTCAGGTCATCGGTGGCAACGTAGTCGTCTGTTCCGGAAAAATGCATAAAAACTCCGCAGTCTGGCGATTCATTTGCCCGCGAAGGTAAACATCCGTTCAATTTCCCGCAAGGCACCATTCTAGGGCGTGACATTCCCCGCAAACTCCGGTATCGGGAGCGCATATTCGAGATATGTTGAGTGGGAGCAACCTTGATGAAAGCGGAAACCATTCTGGATGCGGACTACCATCCCGCCGAAGACGAACCCTTTATGAACGAGCGCCAGCGGGAATATTTCCGCCAGAAGCTGCTGACATGGAAAGCGGATATTCTGGACGAAAGCCGCAACACCATCGAACACATGCAGGAAGGCACGCGCAACATCCCCGATGTGGCCGACCGCGCCTCCGAGGAAACCGACCGCGCGCTGGAACTGCGCACCCGCGACCGCGAGCGCAAGCTGGTTGCCAAGATCGACGCGGCCCTGCGCCGGATCGACGACGGCTCCTACGGCTATTGCGAGGAAACCGGCGAGCCGATCTCGCTCAAGCGCCTCGACGCGCGCCCGATCGCCACCTACAGCCTCGCGGCACAGGAACGCCACGAGCGCAAGGAACGTGTCCACCGCGACGACTGATCGTTGCGTCACGGGAATACGGAGGGGCTTTACGGCCCCTCTTTTTTTGCCCAGACTTCCGGCAAAACCGGAGGGGCACATGACGAACGGGCCATTGCACGGCATCACCATCATCGAATTCGCGGGCATCGGTCCCGGCCCCTATGCAGGGCAGTTGCTGTCCGACATGGGCGCCGAAGTCATCGTCATCGACCGCCCGAAACGCAGCGCCATCGCGCTGGAACACACCGTTGACCGGCGCGGCAAGAAATCCGTGGTGATCGACCTGAAAGCCTCCGAAGGCGTGGCACTGGCGCTCGATCTGGTCGCACAGGCCGACGCGCTGATCGAGGGCAACCGCCCCGGCGTGATGGAGCGGCTCGGCCTTGGCCCCGATACTTGCCTTGAGCGCAACCCCGCCCTGATCTACGGCCGTATGACCGGCTGGGGGCAGGACGGCCCCTACGCCGCGATGGCGGGGCATGACATCAACTATATCTCCCTGACCGGCGCGCTTTATGCCATGGGTCCGGCGGATCGCCCGCCGATGCCGCCGCTCAATCTGGTCGGCGATTTCGGCGGCGGCTCGATGTTTCTGGTCACCGGCATGCTGGCGGCGCTGCTGGAGGCGAAAACCACCGGCAAGGGCCGCGTGATCGACGCGGCGATCGTTGACGGGGTGAACTCGCTGATGGGGTTCTTCCATGGCCTCGACGCCGCCGGTCGCTGGACGCCCGCGCGCGAGGCCAACTGGCTCGACGGGGGCGTGCCGTATTACCGCTGCTATGAAACCGCCGACGCCAAATTCATGGCCATCGGCCCGATCGAGCCGCAATTTTTGGCGGTAATGCTCGACGGGCTGGGCATAACGCCTGCGGAATACGGCGCGCAAAACGATCCGGCGGAGTATGCGCGGCAGATGGCGCTCCTTTCGAGTATTTTTGCAAAGAAGACGCAGGCTCAGTGGTGCGGAATATTCGACGGCACCGACGCCTGTGTGACCCCCGTGCTGCCCTATAATGCGGTCGCCGAGCATCCGCATATGCAGGCGCGCGGGGCTTTGAAACACGTGGACGGTCTGGACCATCCCGCCGTCGCGCCGGTTCTGGACGGGCAGGGGCCATGCGCCGGAATCCCCGCCGACGGGGCCGACACAAAGGCGGTTCTGGAAAAGGCGGGTGTGTCGAAATCCCGTATTGCGGAGCTGCTGGAATCGGGTGTAATCCGCTCCACATGAGCATCGAGAAAACCCCGATAACCATCCTTGGCGCCGGCATCGCCGGCCTCGCCGCCGCCACTGCACTGGCGCAGCGCGGCGCGTCGGTCACCGTGCTGGAACAGGCCTCCGAGCTTGGCGAGGTCGGGGCCGGTTTGCAAATCTCCCCCAACGGCGTCGCGGTGCTGGGGGCGCTGGGCCTGCGCGAGCGCGCCGCCATGCTCGCCAACACCCCCGAGGCCGTCAGCCTGCGCGACATGGCCAGCGGCCGCGAGGTCGCGCGCCTCGCCATGGGGGCCACCGCCGTCAGCCGCTGGGGCCGCCCCTACTGGCAGTTCCACCGCGCCGACCTCCTCGGCCTGCTCGCCATGGGTGCGCGCGAGGCAGGGGTTACCGTCAGGCTCGGCCAGCGCGTGGACAGTATCGCGGATATCGACGGTCTGGTCATCGCCGCCGACGGTGTGCGCTCCGGCGTGCGCGCCGATGTGTTCGGGGGGCAGCCGGCCGAATTCACCGGACAGGTCGCCTGGCGCGGCCTGATCCCCGCCGGCGCCGTGCCCGGAAAAATCGCCAACGCCGCGACCGTCTACATGGGACCGGGCCGCCATCTGGTGACCTACCCCTTGCGCGGCGGTTCCATGATCAATTTCGTGGCGGTCGAGGAACGCAAGGACTGGGCCGAGGAAGGCTGGAACATCCCCGACACGCCGGAAAACCTGCGCGCCGCCTTTGCCGATTCCGCCCCCGAGGTCCGCGGCCTGCTCAAACGGGTCGAGGAAACCTTCCTCTGGGGCCTGTTCAGCCACCCGTGGCTGCCCGAATGGCACAAGGACAATGTCGCCCTGATCGGTGACGCCTGCCACCCGATGCTGCCGTTTCTGGCACAGGGCGCCGTCATGGCGCTGGAGGACGCATGGGTGCTGGCCCGCGAACTCGACACCCGCGGCATAGCCGCCGGACTGGTCGAATACGAACGCCTGCGCAAGCCGCGCGCCACCCGTGTGCAAAAGGCCGCCGCGACCAACGCCACCGCCTACCACCTGCGCCCCGGCCCCCTGCGCGGCGCGGCGCACCTCGGCCTGTCGATGGTCTCGAACCTCGCGCCCTCGGCGCTTTTGGGGAAATACGACTGGCTTTACGGAGTCGATGTGACGGCCGGAAAATAAAAGACGGCCGGAAATATCCGGCCGTCTTTTCGTGGTTTGAAGCAGATTAGAACTGCATCTGGTAGCCGAGCGCGATATTGTAGTTCAGACCCGCCGAGAACGGATCCTGCCCAACATTGGCGTCGATGCTTATTTCGCTGTTGTTGGCGAACACATGTCCAAGTCCCACGCTTGCAAAGCCGCGGGCCGGGTTGATGACTGCCGGAGCAGCCAGCGAAAACGCGTTCATTCCCGGAACCGCGCTGGTGCCGGTGATCGGATTGGCACTGCGGGCCAGATCGGTTTCCACGCCCACGCCGAAGCGCAACGTGTTACGCCCGCCCAGCGGCAGCGAGCCGTCAATGCCGATGGAGGCAACGGTTTCCGACTGCGTGAACGGATCGTAGGTGACAGGGAAGTTGATGTTCGCCTGTTCGGTATACCCCGCCCGCGTGGTCGAACCGGAGGTCACGCGCAGGAACGGCGTCATATTGCCTGCTCCGAGAGGCATGCCGTAACCGACCTCGAAACTGCCGACAACCGTGTTGAGGGCAGCGCGCCCCTGACCTGCCTCGGTGTTGGTAAGCGTGGCGGCGCGGGTGATATCCATCGTGCCGCTGTTGGCTGCTGCCCCGACCTTCCATGTCAAACCGGAATTGCCTGTCGGGCGCGAGCGCAGATAGGCGCCATATCCTGTCTGGGTTCCGGTCATCGAGATTGCGCCCGAAGCCAGCGGTGTGTCTGTAATCTGGACAAAGGCGCCCGCGACCAGACTATTGCCCAGCCCGACGGCCGCACTTACGCCGCCCGAGGCACTGCGGTCTCCGATGCCGTTCCCCGACAGGCCGGCGTCGATCCGTACCACCATGGGCGGCCGCGTCCCGTCACCTTTGGACGAGAACGATATCTCGGAAGGTTGCCCCGACCGGATTTCCAGTTCGCGACCCAGCCGGAAACCCATCAAAGCGTTGATGCCCGAAACAATAGAGGCCTGCTGAGCGGCACTGTCACCGATGGCTGTCTGCGTGTTGACCAGATCGAGCATGCTCGTGCGGTATACGAACGCACGGGTGAACCCGCCCGGCACCACTTCGGACCATCCAACAATGACATCGCCTGCGTCGCTGATCGCCGTCGCTTCCGAGCTTCCGGCCTGTGTGAGCGTGCCAAGGTCGGTCATACCGTTGGTGGCATCCCAGACAAAAGCGTGGCGTACAGCTCCGAGTTGCGCGGTCAATGTGCTGGATCCAACCACTTTCGACCCGTCCGCGCTGACATCGTTTGCTGCGACCGAAATTCCGCCAAGCGTCGGCAATACGGTTATACCCGATGCGCTGTCCCAGACAAAGGCGCGGTTCTCGAATGTTGTGCGGTTAATGATTTTGGTGCCGACGACAACATTTCCCGCTGCATTTACGGCACTTGCGTACGAGTTGAACAAACCCGTCGTTACCCCGAGATTTTCTAAAGTCGTGCCATTGGGGCCAACAACCCACCTTACTGCACGGATAACACCGCCATAGTTAGCTGACCCGACAACGACGTTTCCGGCGGCGTTGACACCGTTTGCCGACTGGCCTCCGTTACTGTTGTTGACGGGCAATGCGGCCATGCCGATAC
>WFTU01000296.1 GCA_015485375.1 Paracoccaceae bacterium
TCTATGGCCCGGATTCTGGATGGCATGGACGCCAGCCACCCTTGCCTTCTTCATCTTCATATTCGGATCTATCGCCTTCATGGGCTTTCTCGAATGGCTGCATCCGGGCGGCGCTCCGCGCGACGGCATACTGGGCTTGCGCACCACCCGCGGTGACCGTCTCTTCATCTGGTTGCTGGGGTCGACCTATATCTTTCTGGCCTGGATAGGACTTTTCGGCACCCCCATATGGGGAGCACTGGCTCTGTCCATTGCCTGGGGTGTCTTCTGCTTCTGGAAGGTCTGAACCAGACCCCGAAGATTACGTAAGCGCCTCATCGCTCCCCTACGCGGCGCGGCTTGACGCGGTCGAGAAGGTCCAAGGCATGAGTTCGTTGATGCGGCTTTGGTGTAAGCGGTGCGCCGATCACACTGGCTGGGCGTAATTTCAGGGCAGCAGGGCGTCGATATCGGATTGCTTGTGTCCATTGATGATGGCCCGGAGCGTCGCCGTTATCCAGGCGTGGGGATCGATGGCGTTGAGCTTGCAGGTTTCGATCAGCGAGGCCAGCATCGCCCAGTTCTGTGCGCCAGCGTCATGGCCTGCGAAGAGGGCGTTCTTTCGGTTGAGCGCGATGGGGCGGATGGTAAGGCTCCGGCGGCGGCCGTCTGACTTGGGCTGCGATCCGATGATAAGTCCGCCCTTATGTCCGACTTTACGTATCGCCCGCAAATCGAAGTTCTTTCCGCTGCTGATGGTATCCGCCGTCGGCATTGGCCGGATGAGGAAAAGCTCCGGATTGTCGAGGAGAGTTTTGTCGGCCATCGCCAGGTGAGCGCCACGGCGCGGCGGCATGGCATTTGTCGCTCACTGCTGACAACCTGGCGTCGGCAATATCGGAACGGTGAGCTTGGCCCTTCGCACTCAGCCTCCTTTGCGCCAGTCACCGTGACGAAGGTGAGCCCGGTTTCACAGTCGGGTCCAGCCGATCCCTTTGAGCCGACCCGGGGCGCTCAGGTCGAGATTGCCCTGCCGAATGGCCGCCGGCTCATCGTGCCGACCGGCGTGGATCCGGAGGCGCTGGCCCGGCTCATCCAGGTGGTGGAGCGGGCATGATCGCGTTTCCGGCAGGTGTGAAGGTGTGGATTGCGGGCGGCATCACCGATATGCGGCGGGGCATGAACACGCTGGCGTTGCAGGTACAGGAGGGGCTCGGCCGCGATCCGCATGCAGGAGAGATATTCTGCTTCCGGGGCCGCAAGGGCGATCTGGTAAAGATCCTGTGGCACGATGGCGTGGGCATGTCGCTCTATCTGAAGCGCCTGGAGGCGGGCAAGTTCATCTGGCCGGTGAGCCGGTCGGGCAAAGCGGTGCAGATCTCGGCGGCACAGCTGGGCTATCTTCTGGAAGGTATTGACTGGCGCAATCCACGCTGGACGCAACGCCCTGCAAAGGCCGGATAAATTGCGCCAAAAGGCCTGATTTTATTGGTGTCTCGCGAGCTTGGATGGTAGAAATCAACCATGTCGAATGCTGCTTGCGAACTCGCCAGATTACGCGCTGCCCTGGTCGCGGCAGAGGCCCGCGCAGAGGCTGCGGAAAGCGAGTTGGCACAGACCCGTGCGGTTGTCTCCTGCTCGGAAGCGATGATTCAGGAGCTCAAGCTCGAGATCACCAAACTGCGCCGCGACAAATACGGCATCTCGTCGGAACGGCGCGCGCGGCTGATCGATCAACTGGAACTGCAGTTCGAAGAGTTGGAAGCCGCGGCAACCGAGGATGCTTTGGCTGCAGCAGAGGCGGCCGACAAGGCCACCACGGTGCGCGCCTTCACGCGCCGCCATCCGGTGCGCAAGCCGTTCCCTGAGCATCTTCCGCGCGAGCGAGTTGTCGTTGAGGCCCCCGACACCTGCAACTGCTGTGGCTCCGATCGTATCGTAAAGATGGGCGAAGACGTCACCGAGACGCTGGAGGTGATCCCGCGACAGTGGAAAGTGATCCAGACCGTCCGCGAGAAGTTCACATGCCGGGCCTGCGAGAAGATCAGCCAACCACCGGCCCCGTTCCATGCGATCCCGCGCGGATGGGCTGGCCCAGCCTGATCGCCATGCTCGTCTTTGAGAAATATGGTCAGCACCAGCCGTTGAACCGGCAAGCCGAGCGGTTTGCCCGTGAAGGCGTCGAGCTGAGCCTGTCGACCCTGGCAGACCTGATCGGGCATGCCACTGTCGCGTTGCAGCCGATCCATACGCTGATCGAGAGCCATGTGCGAACCGCTCACCGCCTGCATGGCGACGACACGACCGTGCCGCTTCTGGCGCGGGGCGGTGCAAAAAAGGCCCGTCTCTGGACCTATGTGCGCGATGACCGCCCCTGGAATGGTGGCGCACCACCGGCCGCGTTCTTCTGCTTCTCGCGTGATCGTGCGGCAACCAATCCCAACCAGCATCTCGCCGGATGGCAAGGTGTCCTGCAAGCCGATGCTTACGGCGGATACAACGACCTCTATCGCGGGGGTCGCGACCCGGGGCCCGTGACAAGCGCGCTGTGCTGGGCGCATGCCCGCCGGAAGTTCTTCGAGCTGGCAGACATTGCGGGCACCGTGCGCAAGGGTAAACCTGCCCATCAGATCTCGCCGGTCGCGCTGGAAGCGGTAAAACGGATCGACGCCATCTTCGACATCGAGCGCGAAATCAACGGGCTGGATGCCGATGCCCGCCTTGCCGTGCGCCGGAAATTGTCCCGCCCC
Source organism: Paracoccaceae bacterium (assembly GCA_015485375.1). Classification (GTDB taxonomy): domain Bacteria; phylum Pseudomonadota; class Alphaproteobacteria; order Rhodobacterales; family Rhodobacteraceae; genus NORP23. The sequence goes on from WFTU01000296.1 coordinate 2,730, forward strand.
TTGGTGAACGGCCTCCATGACTGGCTGCAGCAAGAGCGCGCGAAACTGTCCAGGCACAACAAGGTCACCAAGGCGATCAACTATATGTTCGAGAAAGAAGGCCGCTGGCAGGCGTTCACGACATTCCTCGAAGATGGGCGCATCTGCCTGACGAACAATGCAGCCGAACGCGCCCTGCGCGGCGTGGCCCTGGGCCGAAAGTCATGGCTCTTCGCCGGCTCCGAGCGCGGAGGACATCGGGCCGCCGCCATGTATACCCTCATCGTCACGGCAAAAATGAACGACATCGACCCACAGGCGTGGCTGGCTGATGTCCTCGCCCGGCTGCCCAACATGCCCGTCTCACGCGTGCATGAACTTCTGCCCTGGAACTGGAAATCCCAGCCCCTCGCCAAGGCGGCATGACGATGCAGCTGAACAAGGTGCATTCCGTCAAGACCATCGACCGTGTCGCTGCCGAATTGGGAGAAACCGTCGATCGGCTCTTCCATCTCGCCATCGATATGGAACCCGAAGACGGCGTAATCTGGGTCCACGGCCCGAATGATGACAGCGTCATGGCCTTCTCGCCGTTTGGAATCGAAAACCTCCGCAAGATCATCAAAATGGACCGTGTAAAACGGGCCTGACACCGCTGCGGCCCACGCCGGATGGTTACGGCGGATGCTGCGTTCGACGGCATTGTTGTCGATCTCGATGCGGCCGTCGGTCAGGAACAGGGTCAAGCCGTCCCAGTATTTGGCGATGTATTTGAGGGCTTCGCCGAGCGGGGACTTGGCGGAGACGCGGGCACGGTGGGTGGTTTGCCAAGCCTCGAATGCGTCGATGATCGGCTTTGAGCGTGCTTGTCTTTCGGACAGGCGGGCCTCGGGCTTCTGACCGCGGATGTCCTTCTCGATCCGATAGAGGGCGGCAATCTGTTTCAGCCCCTCATCGGCAATCGGCGTTGTGCCGGTCTGGGCGACTTCATGGAGCTTGCGCCGGGCGTGTGCCCAACAATACGCCAGCTGGATATCCTGGGTTGGCCGTTTGAGCAGCCGGTTGTAGCCCGCATAGCCGTCCACTTGCAGGGTTCCTGTGAAGCCTTTGAGGATGCCCTCGGCGTATTGGCCGGATCGGCCCGGTGCGTAAGTGAAGGCCACGCCCGGCGGGGCGCCGCCGCCCCAGGGGCGGTCATCGCGGGCCAGGACCCAGAAGTATCCCGTCTTGGTTTTGCGGCGACCTGGGTCCAGCACCGGCGCCGTGGTCTCATCCATGAACAGCTTGGTGGATCGCTTCAGGTTCGCCAGCAGCGCGTCATGGACGGGTTTGAGTTCAAACGCCGCGCGTCCGACCCAGGCTGCCAGCGTCGAGCGGTCGAGATCGATGCCCTGGCGGCTGTAAATCTGGGCCTGCCGGTACAGGGGAAGGTGGTCGGCGTATTTGGACACGATGACATGCGCCACCGTGGCCTCTGTCGGCATGCCGCCGGGGATCAGGTGCGCGGGTGCCGGGGCCTGGACGATGCCGCCCTCACAGGATCGGCAGGCATACTTCGGCCGCCGTGTGACGATCACCCGGAACTGCGCGGGGATAATGTCCAGCCGCTCGCTGACGTCCTCGCCGATCACGTGCCGCTCGCAGCCACAGTCGCACAGCGTGGTCTCGGGTTCGATCACTTCTTCGATGCGCGGCAGATGTCTGGGCAGCGATCCGCGGTTGGCCTTGCGGGGCGTCGAGGTCCGCGTCGGTGTGACCAGTGGATTGGCCTCACCTTCGGTCTCGACCTGGGCAATCGCGGTCTCGATATCCTCCAGCGCCAGCTCGAACTGATCCGGATCGATCTTCTCGGACTTGCGCCCGAACAGCGCTTGTTTGAAGGCCGCGACCAAGGCTTCCAGCCGTGCATTCTGCTCCTGCTGGGCCAGGATGATGGCCTTCAGGGCCTCGATGTCATCGGGAAGATTTGCCGCCGCGTTCATGGGGGTGATCTATCAAAATCGCGCAGGAAGCACCCGCCAAAACATCCCCATGATTCACTCTGCCGCAGTCGGCGGACGTGCCGCCAGCGCCTTCACTTTCCGCCAGTCCAATCCGGCAAACAGCGCCTCGAACTGGGCATGGTTCAATGACATCAGACCGTCGCGGATCGCCGGCCAGGTGAAGGTCGTCTCCTCCAGCCGCTTGTAGGTCATCACCAGCCCGGTGCCGTCCCAATACAAGAGCTTCAGCCGATCGGCCCGCTTCGCACGGAACACGAACACCGTCCCCGTGAAGGGGTCCTTGCGCAACTCGTTCTTCACCAGGGCCGCCAGCCCGTCATGGCCTTTCCGGAAGTCCACCGGCTTCGTCGCCACAACGATCCGTACCCGGCTCATTGGGAAGATCATGCCCCGAGTGCCCGCACAATCTCCGCAATCCGTGCCGCCGGGGTCGCCGCATCCAGCCGGATCAACACATCGCCGCAGACGATCTCAAGCGTTGCATCCCCGGCCCCCTGCGCACGGTCGGTTAACTCTTCGACAACCATTGGCGCGAACATGGGCCCGGGTTCCGCCTCCGGTCCCCGCGCAGCGGGCAAAACCAGCTTCCCCTCCCGCGCCATCCGCCGCCATTCCGACAGGTGATTGGGCCGCATGTCATACCGCCGCGCAACCTCGTTCACCGTCACCCCTGGCTCCAGCGTCTCCGCCACAATCCGCGCCTTCACCGCATCCGGCCACCGCCGATGACCCCGAGGGCCAACAACTACGCCTACATCCGTGAGAAAATCCGTTGAGCACTCCATGGAGAAAATCCCTGCCAAACTACACCACGCAGGGACTCGCAGATCACACGCTCACAAGAAAGGTGGGGTCAGAACACCGCTTACGCTTTAGTGGCGCGACGGTGAGTGATATCGCCCGCCGGCACGATCTGACGCGCCAGCACATTTACCAGTGGAGGCGCGCACTGCGGCGCAAGGAGCTTTGGCCGGGCTCGGACGGCACGGTTTTCCTGGCGCTTAATGCCGCTGCGGGGCCTCTTCGTTCCGGTCCGTCGGCAGGGCATGAGATGAGCATCGAGATTGTGCTGGGCAGTGTCGCAGGGGCGCACAGCGCAATCTCGAACAAAATTTCCAGACCTCAGGTTACAGTACCGGTGGAAGGGGCACCAGTGCGCCGGGATGCTGAATGACCCGACCTGCCAGTGCGCAAGCCTGAGTAGCCGCATCGGCTGCAGACACTCCGGCCATGCGGGCAGCCAGATAAGCTGCGTTGAAAGCATCACCCGCACCGGTAGGATCTCGCGACTTCACCGGCTTTGTCGCCACATGTAACAGGTCGTCTCCGGCGAACAGACTGACCGGTTTTTCCCCGTTCTTGACCGTGATCTCGCCACAGCCAAGCGACCGGTAACGGCCGATCGTATCAGCCGGCGCATCATCGCCGAATAAAGCGCTTTCGTTGTCGAAACTGGGCAGAACGACATCTGCCGCCATCGCAACGCGCGTGATCCAGTGACGGGCCGTTTTCGCATTTTCCCACAGGGCCGGACGGTAATTCGGGTCGAAGGCCACCAGCGCTCCTCTTCTGCGGCGCCGGGTCAATTCGTCTAGAAGAGTTGGGCGGTCGGAAGCTGGCAAGATCGCAAAAGTGATACCAGAAACATACAGGTAATCAGCAGCACCGATCATCCGACACAACCGAGCTGCGTCCCGCACCAAAAGCCGCGCCGCGGAATGCGCGCGCCAGTAGCTGAACTGCCTGTCCTCCCCAACAAGGCGGATAAGATACAGCCCGCAGTTGCGATTTGTCAGATGGTGGACGCCCGAGACATCGATCCCGGCCTGAGCAATGAATTCGCATAGATCGCTCGAAAATGGATCATCCCCTAGCAAGGTCACGTACCCCACCGACCAGCCTGGGGGAAGGCGTGAACACAGATACCAAGCAGTGTTTAGCGTATCTCCGGCAAAACCCGCACGGTAGCAGCAATCACCCTGCGGAGCCAACTCTACCATCGCTTCGCCGATGGAAACAAAACGCCGTGTCATGGCCCGAACCAAGCGCGCGGTGTACGATAGCAGATGTCGCGCACCATCTCCTCCAGCAGTTCCATGTCGTCTGGTACATGTCCTTCGACCACCCATCGCCCTAGGATGCGGCATAGAAGCCTGCGGAAATATTCATGGCGGGGAAAGGACAGAAACGAGCGACTGTCCGTGACCATGCCAACAAAGCTGGATAACAGCCCCATCTGCGCAAGTTGGGTCATCTGGTTCTGCATGCCGTCAAACTGGTCGTTGAACCACCAAGCGGCCCCGGTCTGCACCTTGCCGATGCGGCTGCCATCCTGGAAATTGCCAGCGGTCGTGACGAGAATCGGGTTCAGAGCCGGGTTTAGGCCATATAGAATGGTGCGCGGCAACTGATCCGTCCGGTCGAGGCGGTCGAGCAGGACATTCAGGGCCTCAGCAACAGGCTGGTCATTAATCGAGTCCGCACCGGCATCACGCCCGACCTCCGTGAATAACCTCCAACGCGCATTGCGCAGCGCACCGATATGCAACTGCATCACAATATCGCGCCGGGCATAGGCCCGACCCAATTCGACTAACAGTGCAGAGCGCCAGGAGGTCGCTTCATCTGGGTCTGGAAGCTGCCCGGCCAACCGTTCCTTCAGGATCGCATCCAACCGAAAGGCCCCGCACGCATCGCCCGGATCCAAGCGGTTGATACCATGATCGGCAGCTCTAACTCCCGCAGCGACAAAGGCATCAAGCCGTTGGGTCAGGGCCGAAAGCAGATCATCCCAGCCTCGTACAGCCTGGCCTGATGCATGTTCGAGCCGCTCGATCCATTCGATGAACCCGTCATCTTCTATGGCCAAGGCACGATCGGGGCGGAAAGTCGGGATCATCTTCAGTGAACTGTCGAAGCGTTCGGCAAAGGCCCGGTGATGTTCGAGGCTGTCGGTAGGGTCATCTGTGGTTGCGACCAGCTGCACTTTCATGCGTTTCAGCAGGCCCCGTGCATGAAAATCGGGCTCGGCCAGGCAAGCTCCGGCGCGTTCCCAGCACATTTCGGCGGTATCCGGGCCCAGCACGATGCCTTCCAAGCCAAAATGGCGCCACAACTCCAGATGGGTCCAGTGATGCACCGGGCTCCCCAGAGTACGCGGCATGATTTCGGCGAAAGCTTCGAATTTTTCGCGGAAACTCGCTGCCCCAGTAATTCGGCGTTCGTCGACCCCGGCCCAGCGCATCAGACGCCATTTATAGTGGTCGTGGGCCAGCCATATCTCGCCCAGCGAATCCCAACTGCGATTGCCGGAGATGTCCTCGGGCGGCAGGTGATTGTGGTAATCGATAATTGGCAGATTGGCGGCAACCTTGTGAAACAGATCCCGTGCAGGCCTAGTGTCAAGCAGGAAATCGGGGCCGAGAAAGCCGGTCATGTGCTGTTCCTTCCTTCTACTGGCGAAATGTCGGCAAGCGCCCCTCGAACGCCCCTTTCGCGCAGGGACCTATAGGCAGATCTGATCGGATCGAAAAACCGGGGGTCTTTGGCCATCCGGGAAGAAAAGATTTCTTCGATCTCCAACATCGCCGCAACGTGGGCGTCGCCGTCGGGTCCAGAGGCGGCCTTGCGGATACGCTTGGCTAGGGGATCGTTCAACGGAAGCGTACGGCCCATTTCGTCTTGCCCGCGGGCCCAGGCCATCCAGCCAGCAATTGCCAGTGCCATCAACGGCCATACGCTTCCATTGTCGAGATGCCAAGAAATCGGCGCCAGAAGGCGCTGCGGAAGTTTCTGACTGGTATCGGATGCAATCTGGACACAGGCGTGTCGTAGGCGAGGGTTGGCAAACCTGGTCAGCAGTGCCCCGGCATAGGCATCGAGATCGATCCCCGGCAGAGGTGGCAGAGTCGGGGCAGCCTCGATGCGCATTAACCGGGCAGCGGCCCGAGCCAAAAGCGGCTCGGCCATGCAGGCGTCGATCGTCGTCAGGCCGGCAAGGCTACCAAGGTGGGCCAGCATGGTGTGGCTGGCGTTCAGCATACGCAATTTCATCGCCTCAAACGGACGAATGTCTGTGACGAATTGCGCACCACCTAGATCGAGCGGGGGGCGAGGGCCTGCAAAACTGTCTTCGATCACCCATTGAAGATAGGGCTCAGTGACTATGCCGTTAGGGTCGTCCGTACCGGTCAGTTTGACGATCAGCGCCCTGCCGGCATCGTCTAATGCCGGTGTAATGCGATCAACCATCGACGAAGGGAAGGCCACATTTTCGGTAATCCAGTGCACAAGCGAAGCATCGCCCCGTGCCCGGGCGAAATCACGCACGGAACGAGACAGAAGTCGCCCATTTTCGGAAAGGTTGTCACAGGATATCAGGGTCAGCCCCCCGGCATTCACCTCGCGCCGCCGCGCCAGACCTTCGACCAGCAACGCGGGCAGGCTTTGCCAAGTGCTCCTGTTCAAATCCTCCTGTACCTCCGGGGCGTCGAGGTTGAGCCCTTCGGCCGACAAGGCATAACCCTTTTCAGTGACGGTCAGAGTTACAGTAGAAAGCCGGGGGTCGGCGATAGCTTCGGGCAACGCATCTGGACCGTCTCGCAGGGGATGGATCGTATCGAGAATGCACTCCACCCGCCGCGCAAAAGCGCCCCGGTGGTCTGCCTCGACCAGGCTGTAACAACCGCCTGCTTTCTCCAGAGCATCCAGCTGACGGATACTCGAATGCAAACGTGCAACCCGCACCCCCCAAGCCGGGCATTGCGGCGGCATATTCTCGTTCATTGCCTGTATCACGGCCAGAGTATGCGCCCGTGCAAAACCGCCAAAACCGATGTGCAGCAGACGAGGTCGCGGCCTCCCCCCGGCGGATTTGATCAGACCGGCCATGGAATCTCCGCCGGAACTGAAATCGGGGTCTCTCCGAGAATCAACGAGCGAGGGTCATCGGTTGCAAGAAGCATCCGCAGGGTCGAATGGGGCGGCGGCGACTGGCCGCTGTAGGTGATATCCATGTGCAATGCCTCGTTGCTGCCGGTAACGTGAAATGAGGTCAGGCAGTGCAGGCCAGCCAGGGCGCGGTCGGTCTCACCATCGTCATCATAACATTGCGAATCGCAGGAAAAGGCCCCGGGAGCTGGATATACAACGAATTCGCGAGCCTGCTCGGCTCGGGGGCTGGCCCGATTTGCGCCGACCGAAAGGGGCAGGACGGCTCCTGCCCGCACGAACAGCGGTATCGAAGCCAGTGTGACGGGGATGTTCAATGTGCTTCCCGGCCGATACCAGGTGCCGGTATGGAAATCGCACCAGCCGCTTGCGTTTTTCGGCAGCCGAATCTGGCGGTGACTTGCGCCTTCCTCGACCACGCAGGCTACCAGAAGATCGCGTCCGAGAAGAAAATCGTCGCTGTCAGCGAATGTTTCAAGATCATCTTCGTGGTCAAGGAACAGAGGCCTGAGGATCGGCTCATGCAACGAGACTGCACGCCATAGGCAGGTATAAAGATAGGGCAGCAGCCGATAGCGCAGCCTGATCGCCTCGCGCACGAGGTCAGCAACCTCGGGGTGGCTCCAAGGCTCGGTCACACTGCCGTCGTCGTTCCACGAATGGATGGTGAAGCGTGGGTGGAAGATTCCGTTCTGTACCCAGCGCAGCAACAATTCGGGGCAGGGTTGGGGGCCTGCGAACCCACCGCAATCGTGGCCGATGTTGAAGAATCCCGAAAGTGATAGCCCCAACCCCATGCGGATGTTCCAGCGCAAGGTGTCCCAGCTGGTGCGGTTGTCTCCGGTCCAGGTCTGGGCATGACGTTGAATGCCGGTGCCGCCCGAACGGGTCACGACAAATGGCCTCCGGCCGGGAAAATGGGCACACTGTGCCTCTTCGGAAGCGCGGGTCATTAGCAATGCCTGCACAGGGCGCAACTGCGAAATCGGGGCAGGATTTCCGAAGCCGTGACAGCGGGCGGCGCGATCCCACACCTCAAATTCGTTATTATCGTTCCAGGTTGCTGCAATTCCGCGCCGCAGCAGCGCATCGCACACTTGGCGTTTCCACCAATCGATCGTATCGGGATTGGTGAAATCCAGATGCGTCCCCTCGTCATCCCAAAAGACTGAGGATTCTGGCTGCCCGGTTTCGCCGTCGGTGATGAATAGACCCGCTGCCTCGGCCTCCTCACGGAGCGGGTTGTTGCCAAGCAACACCGGCTTGATATTTGCGATCAGGCGGATGCCTTTCGAGTTGAATCTTTCGGCAAAGCGTTCGGGATCGGGGAAGCGCTCGGGATTCCAATGAAATACATGGCGGGTCCTGCCGATTAAGGTATATCCGGACGACAGGTGGAAGCTGTCGCAAGGAATGTCATGACTGGCCAGATTGTCGAGGAAGCCGTAGAGTCTCTCCTCGGCATCGTCAGCATCGGTATAGGCCATGGTCGAGCCCGAATAGCCCAGAGACCAGCGCGGTGGGAAGGCCGTACCGCCGGTCAACCGCGCCTGCTCACGAACCAGCGTAGCCATGTCGGGCGACCAGCGAAGATAAAAGTCAAGATCGCCGTCAGCCAGCCGAAAGACCCGATAAGGCCTGTGGTAGTTATCCCGCTCGTTTCCCAGGTCGAACCAGGCAGTGGCGGCGGTGTCGTAATACAGGCTGTAGCTTCCGGCCCGTTCCGTGCGCGTCAGGGTGAAGGGCACATGTTTGTACAGGGGATCGGTGCTGCAAGCGTCATAACCTAACGCGTCCAGGTTGCGCATTTCGTAGCGCCGTCCGCTACGTTCAAGCGGCCCCGCCTTCTCGCCCAGCCCGTAGATGCGCTCGCCCTCATGGCAGAGCAGAAAATGTTCTGCCGCATGATCCATGCGGCCAAGCATGTAGGCGCCCGTGGGGCGGTCTTCTGCAAATGTGACCCAACTTCCGTCCATATCCGCTTGCCATACCAAGCGAAGGGGGGTGTGCACCGTTACCCGCAACCTCCGGGTCGTCAACACCAGACGATCTCCACACTCCTCCACCCGGTGGTCGGGGCAGGCAAAACCCTCGAGATCATCCCGCGACCTCCCCCGCCATGGCATATCTCCCCTTGGGGCGATGGCCCAAGTACGATCCAGCCTCCAGCTGCCCCGATTGAGAAGCGAGACCCTGACCAACGTGTCTTCGAGCACTAGGAAGCGCATCAGGCAATCGCCCTCCAGCGCCAGCTCCACCCCGGCAGGCATGTGGCGGGTAACCTTCCAGTTTTTCAACCGCCGCATTGGGAAACCCTTTCAGTAGCCCATGACATAACGAGGCAACGCCAGGCTGAGCCACGGAACGAAAGTGACGATTACACCAGTGACGATCATCACAGCAAAGAAGGGCAGTATCGGACGCAATACCTTAGAAATCGGAACCCCCCCGACCGAACAGCCCACAAAGAGGGCCGAGCCGACCGGCGGAGTACAGATCCCGATGCACAGGTTGAAGGTCATGATCACACCGAAATGCACGGGATCGATTCCTATCTCCTTGACCACCGGCAAGAAGATTGGGGTGAAGATGAGAAGCGCCGGCGTCATGTCCATGAAGGTGCCGACCACCAACAGCACCGCTGTGATCATCAGCAGGATAACCGTCGGATTGTCCGACAACCCCAACATGATCTGAGCGATCGCCTGGGGGATCTGACCGAAGGCCATCACCCGAGACATGGCGATCGAAGCACCAATCATCAGCAGGACAATGGATGTCGTGACCGTGGATTCCACCAGGATCCGGCGCAGATCACGCAGACCGATCTCGCGATACCAGACCAAGGTCAGGAACAGTGTATAAAGTACAGCGATGCCCGAGGCTTCGACGGCGGTAAAGATGCCACCGATGATCCCGCCCATGATAACAACGATCAACCCGAGGGGCAGAATCGCATTGATCGTCGCGTCTCGCACCTCTGCAAAGCTGGGACGGGGCGCCGGGGCGTATCCCTTTTTTCGCGCCATTACTCCGGCCACGAGCATCACGCCGAGTCCCATTAGAATGCCGGGTAGGTATCCTGCCAGAAACAGCGCGCCGATCGAGGTGCCCCCCGTGATCAGGGAATAGACAATGAAGGTGTTCGAAGGTGGAATCAGCAAACCCGTGGGGCATGAGGTAATGTTCACTGCTGCTGAAAAGGCTGGGTCATACCCCTCCTTGCGTTGAACTGGCGCCATCACGCCGCCCACCGCCGCCGCGGCAGCAACGGCCGATCCCGAAATCGAGCCGAACAGCATGTTGGCAATAACATTCACATGAGCCAGAGACCCCGGCATCGGCCCAGCCAGTATCCGGGCGAAGTCGACCAGCCGCCGTGCCATGCCTCCCGAGTTCATGATGTTGCCGGCGAGGATGAAAAAAGGAATGGCAAGCAGGGTGAAGCTGTCCAGGCCCGAAGCCATCTGCTGTGCAACGATGAACATCGACTGATCGAAGGTCAGGAACAGCAGAAACGTGATTGCCGCGGCTGAGCCAATGGCGAAGGCGATTGGCACACCGACCACCATTAGTAAGGCGAAAGTGCCGAATAGCAAAACCGTTGCGTTGGACATGAAGCCCCCTAACCGGATGTGTCGATATCGGAATGTTGTGAAGGCCACCGCTCATAGCCTCGTATCAAGGCAACCGTGAAGAACAAGCAGTAGAACATGATCGCAGCCCCGGCTACGGGAATTGCGCTGTAAACCCACCCCATTGGCAAGTTCAAAGTCGGAGTAATCTGGCCCGTTTTCAGGGTGCGCAACACAAGACTAGTGCCACCCAGAATCATGACAAGCGCGGCGAAGGTCGCAACGATTCCGAGTATCGTGATCTCGATGGCAAGTTTCAACCTTCCCCTCAAGGCTTGAGGCAGGATATCAATTGCCAGATGTCTCCCTTGCCCGAAGGTATAGGCTCCGCCCAACAAGGCCATCCACATGAACAGAAGCCGAGCAACTTCGGCCGTGCTCGTGCTCGGAACTCCCAATAGATAGCGGGTAACGACCTGCCAGATCACTGCCCCTGCGACGATCGCAAGAATGACTGCACAGAAGCTGGCCAATAACCAGTCAATTACCTGTTTGACGACTTTCATGGCAACCTCGTGAAGCTTGAGCACCGAAAGCCATAATGTCGGTTCATTGCATCCTCCCTCGTATCGGCGAGTTTAGAAATCTACAAACAAATTGGTCAATCTATTTTTTCTTTTGGTTGACATTTTTCATAATTGGTAGACATATTTTAACACGGCCAACCGTTCTGCCCAGACTTTGGACGCAGCGGCAATGGCTCACTTTTCGGGAGGAACCATCATGAATCAATTGACAAACATCTGGCGCGGGCTTGCTCTCGCCTCAGCTGCAGTGGCGCTGTCAACCACGATTGCGCAAGCACAGACGGTGCTGCGACTCAGCCATAATAACCCTGCTGATCATCCGACCCAAATCAGCATGGAGTTCATGGCCAAACGGCTGTCGGAGCTGACAAATGGTGAAATCACCATTCAGATTTTTCCGAATGCGGAACTGGGCACCCAGCGGGAAAGCTTGGAACTGGTGCAGAATTGCGCCCTGGAAATGGCGCGTTCAAACGCCTCGGAGCTCGAGGCTTTCGAGCCAGCCTACAGCGCGCTGAACCTGCCTTACATCTTCCAGAGCGAAGAGCACTTCAATAAAGTCATCAATGGCGAAATCGGCCAGCGCATTCTCAACGCCTCGGAAGACAAGGGCTTTCTGGGAGTGGCTTTTTTGACAGAAGGCGCGCGTTCGTTCTATGGCCAGAAGCCGATCTACTCGCCCGATGACCTGAAGGGGATGAAAGTACGCGTACAACCCAGCCCTTCGGCCATCCGTATGGTAGAACTGCTTGGCGGCAGCCCGACACCGATCGCCTGGGGCGAACTCTACAGTGCACTGCAGCAGGGCGTTGTCGACATGGCTGAGAACAACCCGACCGCGTTGACAAATGCGCGCCATGGCGAGGTGGTCAAGTATTTCTCACTTGACGAGCACACGATGATCCCCTCGGTCGTGGTCATCTCCACCTGCGCCTGGGAAGCGATGACACCTGATCAGCAGGCTGCTCTTCGCCAAGCCGCCGCCGAAGCCCAGGTGTTCCATAGCCAGAACTGGAACAAGACAGCCAATGCCGCGCTGGAGCAGGCACAGGCTGAAATGGGCATCAAGGTAAATACTGTGGACAAGGCGCCGTTTATTGCTGCGGTTCAGCCAATGTATGCCGAGGTGGCCGCTAAATCTCCGCTGGTAGCGGAGCTCATCGAGGACATCCTGGCAGCGGCCGAGTAGCTGTGCTGGAGCGCTCGACCCTTGCCGGGAATGCGCTGCGAGCGCTGCATGACGAGGACTATGAGTGTCCATTCGACATGCGCGATCTGAACGCGTCGACGCTCATTCACACTCGCGGGCGGCAGTCTCTGCCGCTCGACGGGGAGTGGAACTTCTGCGTCGATCTTCTCGACACCGGTCTCCGCCAGCGTTGGTTTGAAATGAAACCTTCGGCACCGGAAGAGCGTGATACCCCATGGGACTATGATCCCTATGACGGGGAAACCGTGCCGGTGCCGTCGAACTGGCAGATGCTGAGGGAAAAATGGTATTTCTTCGAAGGTACGGGCTGGTACACGCGCCCACTTGAACTCAAGCCCCGTAAGGGGAGGCGGTATGTGCTCAGGGTCGGCGCGGCGCAGTATGACTGTAAGGTATTTGTCAATGGCACCTTCGTGGGCAGCCATGTCGGTGGTTCCACGCCGTTCTGCGCGGATCTGACAGATGATCTCCGAGCCGGCGAAAACTGGCTTATGTTGTGCGTGAATAACAGCCGAACCCGCGACCGCGTGCCGATGCGCAATACCGACTGGTTCAATTATGGCGGGATCTATCGCGAGATGGCACTGTACGATCTGCCACGAGATTTCCTCCGCGGGTTGTTCGCTCACCTTGTCGACGATGGCAGTTTCAGGCACATCCGGGTGGTTGCCGAGGCCGACGGAATAAAAAGCGCCACGGTCGAAATCTCCGAACTAAGGATCACGTCACGGATCGAATTCCACGAAGGACGAGGAGAGGTGGTACTCGATGCGTCGCCCGTACTGTGGTCCCCCGACAATCCAAAACTTTACGAAGTTGTCCTTCGTTCTGGAGAAGACGAGATACGCGATCGCGTGGGATTTCGCATCATCTCGGTACGCGGCGAAAACATCCTACTCAATGGCGATCCGATCTGGCTACGTGGTATCTCGGTGCACGAAGACGACAAAATATTGGGAAAGGTCACTTCCGAGACAGATCTGCACCGCCGCTTCGCCCACGCCCGGGAACTGGGGTGTAATTTCATGCGCCTAGCTCACTACCCGCACCACGAGCGCGCGGCCGAACTGGCCGACGAACTGGGTCTGTTGCTGTGGGAAGAAATCCCTGTATATTGGGCGGTTGATTTCACGAACCCGAGAACCCTGGAAGACGCACACAATCAGCTAATCGAACTGATCCGCCGTGACCGGAACCGAGCTAGTGTAATCCTTTGGTCAGTCGGAAATGAAAATGCGGATACCAATGAACGCCTTGACTTCATGACGGCTCTCGTCGAGACCGCACGTCGCGAAGACGGTACCCGTCTCATCACCGCTGCCTGCTTGATAAACCATGATGAGAAACGAATAGATGACAGGCTCGCCAACAGTCTCGACGTGATAGGTATCAACGAATATTATGGATGGTATGAAAAGAATATTGCCGATCTGGCCGCGATCGGCCGGAACTATGTCCCTGACAAGCCGATAGTTATCTCGGAAACGGGAGCGGATGCCGATATTTCCGGGCGAAGCCCTGAGCAAGGACTGTTCAGTGAAGCCTACCAGGCCGAGGTTTACAGACGGCAAATAGAGGTTCTGCAGAATATCCCCTGGGTGAAGGGCATGTCCCCGTGGATACTCTACGATTTCCGCACGGAGAGACGAAAAAACATCTTCCAGCGAGGTTATAATCTCAAGGGGCTGATCGCGGCTGACAAGAAAATGAGGAAGAAAGCATTTTTTACCTTGGCAGAGTTCTACAACACTATGAACGGAAAAAAGGATCCAAGAAGATGACCGCAACAAGGCGTTACCGAGAAATCGCCGCAGGTCTGCGCGCGGAGATCGCCAGACGTGGTTATCGGCCTGGGGAACGGATTCTGACAGAACGCCAGATTGCCGATATGTTCAAAGTCCCTCGTTCGGTTGTACGCGAGGCCGTAATGATGCTGGAAATCGAGGGACTCGTCGAGGTTCGCAAGGGGTCCGGTATTTACCTCTGTGCCGAACACGCCTCCGAAAGAAGCGGACTGCGCGATGATGTAGGACCGTTCGAACTGCTCCAAGCACGCCAGGTTCTCGAAAGCGCCATTGCAGAACAGGCCGCGAGGGTTGTGACCAAGCCCGATATCGTGAAGATGCGTGATGCTCTCGCTCTGGAAGCTCAGGAAATAGAAACCGGCCAGGGCGACTATTCGGGGGATGCCCTATTTCACCGCCTGATCGCTGAGGCCACACAGAACTCGGCTCTGGTGGATGTGGCCGACGAATTGTGGCGCAAGCGTGCGCGCAGCCCGTTATGGGCCCGCCTGCACGAACGGATCACGGACGCCAGCTATCGCCGGCGCTGGCTGGGCGATCACCAGGCGATACTTGCAGCATTGCAACAGAAGGACCCGGCAACCGCGCGCCAAGCCATGTGGCAGCATCTCGAGAATGTACGCACGACGCTTTTCGACCTTTCCGACGTAGACGATCCGGTGTTCGACGGCTATCTGTTTCCGTCCGTCGCAGTGGAACACAACTGAATGGCACAGGGCTGCACATGATTGAAAGCTGGCGTTGGTTCGGACCTGATGATCCGGTGACCTTGACGGATATACGGCAGGCCGGTGCAACGGCGGTGGTGACAGCCTTGCATCATCTGCCAAACGGCACGGTTTGGCCG
>WFTU01000297.1 GCA_015485375.1 Paracoccaceae bacterium
CAATATGGGGGTTAAAATGGGGGATGCAGAAGAGCCAACGCACCCTAACTACATGAATAATAATCATAATCATGATAATAGTGGCGGAGGAGGTGGGATTCGAACCCACGGTAGACTTTCACCTACGTCGGTTTTCAAGACCGGTGCATTCAACCACTCTGCCACTCCTCCGACAGGCGCCTTTTAGCGTCCCTTGCGGGAGCCGTCCACTCTGATTTCGGTTTGCCACACTTTCCATTTGAGAGGGAATTGTCTAACATACCCGCAACGACCGCCAAAGGCGGCGAAACCACAGGTGAGCAGGCCTGAATAGCCGATATCGGCACAGGTGCAGGGGTGCAACATGACATATTTCGCGCAGGGCAAAACCTTCAGAATCTCCAGATATCTCCCTCTGGCAGGCATATTGCTGCTGGGCGCGTGCGAGGGCGGCATAAATCTGCCGACGTCCAGCGCGCCAGCCGCTGCGGGCACGACGATCGAGACAATAGAAACCGACGTCGCCGCGCCGGAAGCGTTCTCGATCACTGACAAGGCACTTTGGGACGGGCGGCCGACATTTGGCGGCGTCTGGATTGCCTATCCCGACATCGACCAGCCGGAGCGCGTGCGCATCTCCAATCCGGACAACGGCAAAACCGTGATCGGCGCGCTTTACAAACGTGAACGGGAGTTCCCGGGGCCGAAGATCGAGTTGTCGGCCGATGCCGCTGCAGCGCTTGGCGTATTGGCCGGAATGCCGACAGAACTGACCATCGTTGCGCTGCGTCGCAAAACCGTAGAGGTCGAGGTAGAGGCTCCGGCTGACCCGCTGGCCCCGCCCGACGATATCGCGCCGCCGCTGCACCGCCCGGCCAGTCTGGCAACGCCGGCACCAACGCCTGTGCCAGAACCGACGCCGGAACCCGCTCCGGTTCCCGCCACACCAGCAGCCACAGCAACACCGGCGGTTACAGCCACCCCCCTGCCCGCCGCGCAAAACACGCCGGACCCGCAGGCGACGGAAATCTACATTCAGGTTTCCACCACACAAACAAAATCCAAGGCCGAAGAGATCAAACGCACTCTGGAACGTGCCGGGCTCGACGTTGAAATCCGCGAGCAGAAGGCAGGCGACAAAACCCTCTATCGTGTCATTGTCGGCCCCGCGACCTCGCAGGATGCCTTCAAGATTATGATGGGAACCGTTCGCTCTCTGGGCTACAAAGACGCGTTCAAACTGGGATAGGAGATTCGGATGTTCCTGCGGATATTGTCGCTGGTATTGGTAATTACCGGACTTGCGCTGCAACCGGCGCGCGCTCTGGAAACAACGGCAAATATGGCCATGGTGGTCGACTATGACACCGGCACCGTGCTCTATGCCAAAAACGCCGAGCGACCTATGCCACCGGCTTCCATGTCGAAACTGATGACCCTGAATATGCTGTTCGAGGCGCTGAAATCCGGCGCCGTTTCGCTGGATGACACCTTTCTTGTCTCTGCCAAGGCCTCGCAAAAAGGCGGCTCCAAGATGTTCGTGCGCGAAGGTTCCCGCGTACGGGTCGAGGACCTGATCCGCGGCGTCATCGTGCAATCTGGCAATGATGCCTGCATCGTAATTGCCGAAGGATTGGCGGGAACCGAGGAAGAATTCGCCCGCCAGATGAACATCCGCGCCAAGGAACTCGGCATGCTGAGTTCCAACTTCGTCAACTCCACCGGCTGGCCCGGCGAAGGGCAAATGATGTCGGCGCGCGATCTGGTTTTCATCGCCCGGCGCATCATCAAGGAATTCCCCGAATATTATAAGTATTTCGGCGAAAAAACCTTCACCTGGGACGGTATCGTGCAAAACAATCGCAACCCGCTGCTCTATCTCGACATCGGCGCGGACGGCCTGAAAACCGGCCACACGGACGAGGCGGGCTTCGGGCTAGTCGGCTCTGCCGTACAGGACGGGCGGCGCATTGTCTTTATGCTGGGTGGCATGGACAGCGCGGCGCAGCGGTCCTCGGAATCCGAGCGTATCACCCGCTGGGCTTTCCGCGAATTCGCCATGCAAACCCTGTTCGATGCCAACCAGCCGATCGACAGCGTGCGCGTCTGGCTCGGAGCCGACGACAAAGTGGAAATGATCCTGCCCGAGGAAGTCTCGCTGCTGTTGGCACAGTCCGACCGCGACAGGATCACCGCCAGCTATACCTTCATGGATACGGTTGACGCGCCGGTGCAGGCAGGACAGAAACTTGGCGAGCTGACCATCGTTATTCCCGACCGCGAGACCCTGACCTTCCCGCTCGTCGCCGCCACCTCAGTCGCGGCGGGCGGTTTTACCGAGCGCCTGAAGGCTGCCGCCGATATCCTGCTCAACCGGATCCGCGCCAAGACGGCCAGCCTCTAGCATGGCACGCGGGCTTTTCCTGACCTTCGAGGGTATCGACGGTTCCGGCAAATCCACCCAGTCCCGCCTGCTGGCCGACGCTCTGCGCGATGCGGGGCACGAGGTTGTCCTGACTCGCGAACCGGGTGGATCGAAGGGAGCCGAGGAAATCCGGAAACTGCTGGTGGAGGGCGACACCAACCGCTGGTCCCCCGAAACCGAGATCCTGCTGTTCAACGCCGCACGACGCGACCATCTGGAGCGCACCATCCGCCCTGCCCTCGATCGCGGCGCGGTGGTCATATCCGATCGTTTCGCGGATTCCACCCGCGTTTATCAGGGGGCCGTGCGCGCCGACCTGCGCCAGACGGTGGATGCACTCCATGACCTGATCATCGGCGTTGAACCGGACCGCACCTTCATCATCGATATGGACCCCGAAGCGGCCCTGAAACGCGGCCTCGCCCGCAATTCCGGCGAGGACCGGTTCGAGGATTTCGGCCTCGACTTCCAGCACCGCCTGCAAACGGGCTTCCGCACCCTCGCCGCCGAGTACCCCGACCGATGCGCTCTGATCGACGGCAACCGCCCGCCGGAACAGGTCGCCGCCGATATCCTCCCCCTCGCGCTGCAGGCATTGGCATGAGCGACGACGGCACACCGGAACCGGACCGCCTCGACGGCGTCCCACACCCGCGCCACACGCCGCGCCTGTTCGGGCAGGAACCGGCCGAGGCCGCATTTCTTGACGCCTACACCCAAAAGCGGATGCACCACGCATGGCTGATCACCGGCCCCGAGGGCATCGGCAAGGCAACCCTCGCATGGCATATCGCGCGATTTCTGCTGACGCAGGATACGGATCAGGATGCCTTGTTCGCTGCCCCGCCCGACAGCCTGCACGTTCCCGCCGACGATCCGGTATTCCAGCGCGCTGCCGCCCTTGGCGAGCCGGGTATCTTCCTGTGCCGCCGCGGCTGGGACGAGAAAAAGAAAAAGCTGAAAACCGTCATCACCGTGGACGAGGTTCGCAAACTCAAGGCCTTCTTCGAACTCACCGCCACCGATGGCGGCTGGCGTATTGCCATCGTCGATGCCGCCGACGAGATGAATCCGCAGGCCGAAAACGCCCTGCTGAAAATCCTCGAGGAGCCACCCGCCAAAACCCTGCTGCTGCTGGTCGCGCACCAGCCTGCAAAACTG
>WFTU01000298.1 GCA_015485375.1 Paracoccaceae bacterium
CCATTGCCGAATGGGATTACGTAGGGGAGCCGGTTCTGGACTCGCTGGGCAAGGAATTGCTGAAGGTCGAGTGGATGGAATTCCCCGAAATGACCCGCAACACCTTCTTTGCCGAGGAAGTTTTCCCCCAGCTTGCCGATGATACCACCACGGTTTTCCTGATCTGCCGCTCCGGCCGCCGCTCGCTCAATGCGGCGCGCTGTCTGGCGGAGAAAATTGCGGAAAACGGGCGGGACATCAAATGCGTCAACGTGGCCGAGGGGTTCGAGGGGGACCCGGACGCCGAGCATCATCGCGGCACGCTGAACGGCTGGAAAGTGCGCGGACTGCCCTGGAAACAGGCATAGAATAATAACAGCGGTGCCGCAAAAGGGCCGCACGAACGATAGAACGGGACGGTATGGAAAAGAATAGCTGGGGTCGGATTCGCTCGGAACTGCGCACATCGCTGGGCAAGGATGCTTTTAACAGCTGGATCGACCCGCTGGACCTGATCGAGATCGACGGTCAGGTGGCGCGTTTTTCCGTTCCGACCAGCTTCATCGGCAACTGGGTGGCCCGCAATTACGGCGAGCAGATTCTGGCGCAGCTTCAGGCCGAAAACGGCGAGGTGGAGCGCATAGATTTCCGCACCGTCACCGCCGAGGCCGCTGCGCCCGAACACCGCGGCGACAGTGTGACCAAAGCCGCGCCGGTGGTGGACCTGCCCGGCAGCCCGCTGGATTCGCGCTTCACCTTCGACCGTTTCGTGGTCGGCAAGCCGAACGAACTGGCCCACGCCGCCGCGCGCCGCGTGGCCGAGGGGGGCGAGGTTACTTTCAACCCGCTGTTCCTCTATGGTGGTGTCGGCCTTGGCAAAACCCACCTGATGCACGCGATTGCCTGGGACATTCAGGACAAGCGCCCCGACGCGCGGGTGCTGTATCTCTCGGCCGAGCAATTCATGTACCGTTTCGTGCAGGCCCTCCGTTTCAAGGACATGCACGGCTTCAAGGAGCAGTTCCGCTCCGTCGATGTGCTGATGGTGGACGATGTGCAGTTCATCGCCGGCAAGAACTCGACTCAGGACGAATTTTTCCACACGTTCAATGCGCTGGTCGATCAGGGCAAGCAGATCGTGATTTCTGCCGACCGCGCCCCGGGCGAGATCGAGGGTCTGGAGGACCGCATCCGCTCGCGCCTGCAATGGGGGCTGGTGGTGGACCTGCACCCGACCGATTACGAATTGCGGCTGGGCATTCTGCACTCCAAGGCCGAGGCGCAGCTGAAAACCATGCCCGATGTGCAGATCGACGCCGGCGTGCTGGAATTTCTGGCGCACCGGATTTCCTCCAACGTGCGGGTGCTGGAGGGCGCACTGACCCGCCTGTTCGCCTTTGCCTCGCTGGTCGGGCGCGAAATCACGCTGGATATGACGCAGGAATGTCTGGCCGATATCCTGCGGGTTTCCGAACGCAAGGTCACGGTCGAGGAAATCATGCGCAAGGTCGCGGACCACTATAACCTGCGCATGTCGGACCTGCTGTCGCCGCGGCGCGCCCGCGCCATTGCCCGCCCGCGTCAGGTGGCGATGTTCCTGTCGAAAACCCTGACCTCCAAAAGCCTGCCGGACATCGGCCGGCGTTTTGGCGGGCGCGACCACACCACGGTGATCCACGCGGTGAAAAAGGTCGAGGAACTGAAAATGACCGACAGCCAGATCGCCGAGGACGTGGAGCTTCTGCGCCGGATGCTGGAGGCATAAGGCATATTCCGACCGGAGGGCGCAGCCTGCCTGGGTAGGCGCAAATGCGCCTGCCGGGGGGAAGGCAGGCGCAGCCCGGGACGCGGGCGCCCCGGGCAGGGTATCACAGCAAAACCGCACTAAACCCTTGAACTTCCGGCCCCATACGTTAGGGTTTCTGTCCGAATAATACATACCGCATAACGAGGGTAATCCCATGAAGGTCAGTATCGAACGCAGCGCCCTGATGGCAGCCATGAGCCGCGCACAGTCGGTGGTGGAACGTCGCAACACGATTCCGATTCTGGCCAATGTACTGATCGAGGCCGAGGGCGACCAGATTTCCTTTCGGGCGACCGACCTCGATATCGAGGTGATCGACAAGGTTACCGCTGTTGTCATGCAGGCGGGGGCGACCACCGTTGGCGCGCATACGCTGCATGAAATCGTGCGCAAGCTGCCCGACGGGGCGATGGTGGAACTGACCGATGATCCGGCGACGGGGCGGCTGGAAATCCGGGCGGGGCGCTCGCATTTCAGCCTTGCCACCCTGCCGCGCGAGGATTTTCCGGTGATGGCGAGCGCGGAATACGACAGCAATTTCGCCGTGCCCGCGCCAGTGCTGCGCCGGTTGTTCGACAAGGCGAAATTCGCGATCTCGACCGAGGAAACGCGGTATTATCTGAACGGTATTTATTTGCACGCCTCGGACGGGGCGAATGGCAAGGTGCTTCGGGCCGTGGCGACCGATGGCCACCGGCTGGCGCGGATCGATGCGCCCCTGCCCGAGGGCGCTGCCGACATGCCGGGTGTGATTGTGCCGCGCAAGACGGTGCAGGAAGTCGGCAAACTGCTCGGGGATGACGATGCGGTGATTGCGGTTTCCGTCTCCGAAACCAAAATCCGGTTCGCGACGCCGGAGGTCACGCTGACC
>WFTU01000299.1 GCA_015485375.1 Paracoccaceae bacterium
CGCACGGCGCGCGCCTCTGCCGCCCGCGCCGTGCGCAATTGCAGGCGGTAAAACTTCACCGCCGCTTCCATCACATCGGCCAGCGTCTTGCGTTTGTCGGCGCGTTCCTGCTCCTGCGGGCTCGCCTTCGGCACCGGCATTCCCGCCTCGCGCGCCAGTATCTCGACCGCCTCCATGAAGCCGACATTTTCCGTCTCGCGCACAAAGGAAATCGCGTCCCCCTTGGCATGACACCCGAAGCAGTAGTAAAACCCTTTGCGGTCATCCACATGGAACGACGCGGTTTTTTCCTGATGGAAAGGGCAGGGAGCCCACATATCGCCTTTGCCGGGATTGGATTTTTTGTTGTCCCAGACCACCTTGCGCCCGACCACCTGTGTCAGGGACAGGCGCTCGCGCAAATCGTCAAGGAATCCGGCAGGCAGGCTCATGGGGTTATGTCTACACTCTGGCGCGGGGTGCCGTCAGCATCGAATACCAGAATCCGCTCGCGCTCTTCGCCGTCCATGGTGACAATGGCAAACCAGTCACGCCCCTGTGTGACCGCCATCGCGCGCTGGCCGGCCGGCAGGCGCACCTCGGGTGGCAGCGGCAAGGGGGCCGGAGCGGGCCGCGCAATCTGTATCACAACCAGAATCAGAATGGTCAGGATGCCGAGGATCATCGAGGCGGTAAAAACCGTCACCATAATGCGCAGGTTGCGCAAGTTCTTCGGTTCAGGCAATACCTCGTCATCGAATTCCGGTGGAGTATGCGACTCGTTCATGGCTGACCCTTTTGAAAATCCGTTGCGCCTGACGCTGGGGGATACCCCCGCCAATCGTCTTGATAAAGCGTTAACGGCGGTTGTGCCAGAGGGCGTTGCGCTCTCCCGCTCCCGCCTGCGCAATCTGATCGAGGCCGGCGCGGTCCGTCCCGAGGGCGGCGAACCTGTCACCAACCCCAAGGCCAGGGTCGCCCCCGCGCAGGTCTGGCTGGTCGAGATGCCCGAAGCCACCGACATCGCCGCAGCCCCCGAGGACATCCCGCTGGATGTGGTGTTCGAGGATGAACACCTGATCGTGATAAACAAGCCCGCAGGCATGGTCGTGCATCCAGCCCCCGGTTCCGAAACAGGCACGCTGGTCAACGCCCTGCTGCACCACTGTGGCGACAGCCTGTCCGGCATAGGCGGCGAGAAACGTCCCGGCATCGTGCATCGCATCGACAAGGACACCTCAGGCCTGCTGGTCGTGGCCAAATCCGACGCCGCCCATCACGGGCTGGCCGAACAGTTCGCCGAACACACGATGGAGCGCCACTACCGCGCGATCGTCTGGGGTGCCCCCTCTGCCGCCGATCCGCGGCTTGCCGGCGTGAAAGGCGTGACCTTCGAGGCCGCCGGAGTCATCCGCATCTCCGGCAACATCGCCCGTCACAAAACCGACCGCAAGCGCATGGCTGTGGTCACCAATGCCGGTCGCCATGCCATCACCCGCACGCGGGTCATGCAGGCGTTCGGCCCGCAGGAAAAACCCGTGGCATCACTGGTCGACTGCTGGCTGGAAACCGGTCGCACCCACCAGATCCGCGTTCACATGACCTACGCCGGTCACGCGCTGGTCGGCGATCCGGTCTATGGCTCGCGCCGCGCCATCCCGAAAAACGCCATCCCCGTCGCGGGCGCCGAGGCCCTGCGCACCTTCCCGCGACAGGCCCTGCACGCCGCTACGCTTGGGTTCATCCATCCGGTCACACGGGAGTCACTACAGTTTTCCGCCGACCTTCCCGAAGATATGAAATCTGTTCTTTCCGCCCTGAACTAACCCTCCCGTTTGCCATTTCACTTGCGCCGCATTT
The DNA here is from genome assembly GCA_015485375.1 of Paracoccaceae bacterium. GTDB lineage: Bacteria > Pseudomonadota > Alphaproteobacteria > Rhodobacterales > Rhodobacteraceae > NORP23. Next base: position 1,840 of record WFTU01000299.1, read on the forward strand.
CCGCTATACGACTCACAAGTTACCAAATGGTTAGCCTGCAATTCCGGCGCGAAATCCTTGAAAAACCGCCCTGTTAACCCCATCTTAATACCCAATGTGCGCTAAACAGCACTGGAGGAGAGTGAATGAGCGACTACAGCAAATTGCCGGCCCCCTCGCCCGAGCAGGGGTTGTCGAACTACATGCGGGAAATCCGCAAGTTTCCGATGCTGGAGCCGGAAGAGGAATACATGCTGGCCAAGGCATGGGTGGAGCGCGAGGACAGCGAATCCGCACATAAACTCGTCACCTCGCACCTGCGTCTGGCCGCCAAAATCGCCATGGGCTATCGCGGCTACGGCCTGCCCACGGCCGAGGTCGTGTCGGAGGCCAACGTTGGCCTGATGCAGGCCGTCAAACGCTTCGATCCCGAAAAGGGTTTCCGCCTTGCGACCTACGCCATGTGGTGGATACGCGCCTCGATTCAGGAATACATCCTGCGGTCCTGGTCTCTGGTCAAAATGGGCACGACCAGCGCCCAGAAAAAACTGTTCTTCAACCTGCGCAAAGCCAAAAACAAGATCGGCGCGCTGGAGGAAGGCGACCTGCGCCCCGACAACGTCAAGAAGATCGCCAAGGAACTGAACGTCACCGAGCAGGAAGTCATCTCGATGAACCGGCGCATGGGCGGCGGCGATGCCAGCCTCAATGCGCAGATCAAAACCGATGGCGAAGGCGCCGCCGAATGGCAGGACTGGCTTGAGGATGAAAACGCCGACCAGGCCGCCGACTATGCCGAAAAGGACGAACTGGAACAGCGCCGCGAACTGCTGATGGCCGCCATGTCGGAACTCAACGACCGCGAACGCCACATCCTGACCGAACGCCGCCTGTCGGACGAGCCGAAAACGCTGGAAGACCTGTCCAAGGTTTACAACGTCAGCCGCGAGCGCATCCGCCAGATCGAGGTCCGCGCCTTTGAAAAACTGCAAAAACGCATGCGCGAACTCGCGGCCGAAAAAGGCATGGTGCCCGAGGTGCATTAACAAGCGGCACCATCCGGAAGCAAAGACATACCGAGGGGCGGACATCTGTTCGCCCTTTGTCGTTTCCATACCGGAAATCGGCCATTTCCAGCGTATATCTTCGGGTATAACACCCCCGAAAAACCTTCGAACAAACCGGAAGTATATTGCCGCTTTCGCAATTACGCCTACTTGCCCTGCAATCTTTTAACGCAACAAGGGCACCTACCATGTCACGCAAGGTTTCAAACTATTCCCGCACCCAGATTATCCTCCACTGGGCGATCGCCATTCTGATATTGCTCCAGTTTCTGGGCGGCGACTTCATCACCGGATTTTTCGAGCAGATAACACAAGGCACCGCACAGCAGTCCGGTGCGCCCGCCGTTGTGCAGGCCCACGTCATCCTCGGCAGCCTGACACTTGCCCTCATTGTCCTGCGTCTGGCCCTGCGCCTCTGGCGCGGCGTGCCCGAAGCACCGGCCGAGGAAGATGCGCGCCTGAGACTGGCCGCCAAACTCACGCACGGGCTGCTCTATCTGTCCCTGTTTCTGGTCCCGATCACCGGTCTGGTCAGCTGGTTCGGCACCAGCACCCTTGCCGGCCTTGCCCATGCCGCGCTGACCAGCGTGTTGCTGGCCTTCGCCGGACTACACATAGCCGCCGCGCTCTATCACCACTTTTTCCTGAAAAACAACCTGCTGGCACGGATCGTCCCCGAGCCGGTTCTGGAGCGCGTCATTCCGCAGAAACTGCGCGAAGCCTTTTCGCTCTAGCGCCTCGGCTTGACCCGACGTGTGGCTTCGGCCTGCGTCGGGTCCTCGGGCCACGGATGCTTCGGATAGCGCCCGCGCATGTCCTTGCGCACATCGGCATATGAACTGGCCCAGAACCCCGGCAAATCCGCCGTCGTCTGCACCGGCCTGCGGGCAGGCGACAACAATTCGATCAACAACGGAACCCGGTCCGGCCCGACGCAAGGATGCTCGGTCAGCCCGAACATCTCCTGAAGGCGCACCTGAACCGAGGGCTGCGCCCCGCCGTAATCCACCGCCAGCCACGTGCCTGTCGGCGCGGTGATCGCCGCAGGCGCCAGCCGGTCAAGGGCCTGTTTCCCATCCCATCCCAGCAGAGCCTCCAGCGCCGCCAGCATATCGACCTTTTTCAAATCCGTCGCCCGCCGGCACGCCCCGAGGAACGGCTGCAACCACGCATCCAGCGTCTCCATCAGCCCCTCGTCCGACATATCCGGCATCGCCTCTCCGCGCGCCCGCAACCACTCGACCCGCGCCCGCAGCAATCGCGCCGCTTTACTCCATTCTAGCGCCCCGAGGCCCAGCTCCCGCACCCCTTCGGCCATCGCCGCTGCAACCGCATCCTGCGGCGCATCCTTCCAGTGCCGGTCCTCCAGCACCAGCGCCCCGAGCATCACCCGTCGCCGCGCCACCACCGCGCGCTCGCGTTTCGACCATTCACAGACCGCAACCTCCCGCACCCCGTGCAACGCCCGCGCCTCGCTTTCGCCGATCGCCACCCCCAGCCGCAGCTTCGCCTCTCGCTG
>WFTU01000300.1 GCA_015485375.1 Paracoccaceae bacterium
GCCAGCAAATCCTGCATATCCAGATGGCACCCACCCTTTTCCGCACGACGTTTTCCAAGCGTCAGCAGGCGCGAAAGACGGGCATAGGCCGGACGGTCCTGCGGCAGCGCCACCCAGTCCAGCGGGCTGTCGCGCAAAACCAGACGGCAACCGACAATGAGTTTCGGCAGGTGTCGGCCCTCTTCCGCCTCGCGGCGCAGTTCCTTTAGTGCAGAGTAGGCCCGCACAACGCCGGCCAGCGAGTTCCGGTCGGTGATGGCAATAGCCGCCAGATCAAGTTCCACCGCCCGTTTGACCAGTTCCTCGGGGTGCGATGCGCCGGTCAGGAAGGTAAAATTGGAAGTGACACAAAGCTCGGCATAGCTCATGCAAATTCCCCCTGCACGAACCAGCCGGGGTTTTGCGGGGTGTAGAACAACCACAACCGCCACCCCTGTCGGGTGTCCACCTTCCAGTAGTCCCGCACACCGGAACGCCAGTTTTCATCCGCCATCCACCACTCCGGCGCAATACGCTCCGGTCCGGTAACGCGCCCTGTAGTCAACGACATGCGCCGCCAGCGAAAACGGGCGGGCGGGCGCGAACCGTGGCCTTTGATCGCTTCGGGCGGGAACAATCGCAAGGGGCGCGGGCGCAGAGTGATCCATGCGCCTTCCGCCGTGCTATAGGCGACAGGGGCGATAATATGGCTGCGCTCGGGGATGTGGCTGTCGGCCGGCAAAAACCGCTGGATATTCTCCAACCCGATCCGGTTGCCGAGGCGGGTGAGAAGATCGTCAAGCCGGTTTCCCTGCCCTGCCCCCGCGTGCCCGATCTGCTCGACCGGCAGCGTCTCTACCTGCACAGCCTCCAGCCGTATCCGATCGATTCCGTATCCCGCGTCCACATCCGCCACGCCCCGCTCGAACAGCGGCAGGATGCGCGCCGCGTCCCGTAACGGGCGGGCAAGGTGCAACTCCACCTGCCGGTTGCTCTGGTCCACCCGCTGCAGGGTCAGTTGCAAGACCCGCACCCCTGTCTGTTGCGCTTTCAGTTTGTCGCACAGACGTTCCAGCAACCGCTCCGTGGCCGCCATGACATCGGAGCCGAGGCCGATCGGCTCCGGCAGGGAAATCCGCACCCCGTAATGCGGCGGCTCCCGCAACGGCGATATTTCTTCGGGACAACGACCGAGCGCCTGATCCAGCCGCAACAAAACCTCCGGCCCGAAACGACGGGTGAGCGTAGCACGGGGTAAAGCAACCAGATCGGCAATGCTCCGCACCCCGAGCCGTTGCAGTGTAACGCAGGTTTTCTCCTCCAGCCGCAGCGCGGCAACCGGCAAGGACGCTATATGCGTTTGTGTTTCCCCTGTTTCCGCAATCCCTGCTCCAAAATGCGCCAGCGCCCAGGCCGCGCCCCGCGTATCTGCCAGCCCGAGACGAGCCCTCACTCCTGCCCGCTTCAGGCCGCGCCGCATAATATCGAGCAGCGCCGCCTCTCCACCAAACAGATGTGCCGAGCCGGTGATATCCAGCAGCAACCCGTCATTCCCGTCGAGGCCCACCCACGGACAATACCGTTTTGCCCAGCGTGCCAGCATATGCAGAAACCGGCCATCGGCCCGCACATCCACCGGACGGCTTTGCAAGTCTGGACAAAAGGCGCGCGCATCGGAATAGCCCATTCCCCGATGCAGGCCGCTATCTTCGGCCTGACGGTTCAGACAATACAGGCGCTCCGTATTTCCGTACCGGTGTGTGACAACAAAAGGCCCGTCAAACGGGTGCGCGCGCAACACCCGATCGCTCGGCAGCCTTGGAAACCACACTGACACGACGCGCTTCTGCATCCCATTTCACATTCCATGCACATAATGTTCCTGATTTGTTCTTTATAATTTCCCAACGCTGCAGAGTCGAGTCCGTCGCATCGAAAACCGAAGCACAACGCCAACGCGTCTCGGCCGCATTACTGCCTGCGCCCTCGGGAACAAGACAAAGCCCTGTGGATTTCCCCGCCTCAGCTGCCAGTTGCAAACGCCGCCCCGCCGTCAGGCTGACCGGTTCCGAAATCTCCATGACAGCAAGGGCCACGGCGCCGGACCGCAAGACTTCCTCGGCCACCGCCAGCACTTCCCGCTGGTGTCCGGCCCGCGCCAGCAACAGACGGTGCGGGTCAAGATAAGCCCCGAAACCGGCCGGATTTATCTGCGCCCCCCGCCAGCCCTCGCAAATCCACAAAACCGGGCCATCCAGCCGCCCGCCAAGTGCAAAGGCAAACGCCGTTGCCGCAGGCCCGCAAACCTCGTGCGTGCGCCCCTTGCGCAGGGGAAAACTGTCTGAAAAACCGGATGTCATCGGGGAATAATACAGCAAAAACCGCAGAGATAAACTCTGGCGGAAAGGATGCCAAACAATGTTGTAAATAATCTGGCTGGGGAACCAGGATTCGAACCTGGACTAACAGAGTCAGAGTCTGCGGGTCTACCGTTAACCTATTCCCCAGTAGAGCCTGTCATTTACGCGCCCGATCTTCGGAGGTCAAGAGGGCGAATAGCAGATTTTGTCAGCAGTTTGTCAGCTTTTGCGTGCTATGCGAACTCCGGTATTGCATTAACGATACACCAGATGATTCACCCCCGCGAAACGAGACACGAACAATGAAACCGGCTACGCGCGCAACTATATTGAAAACCCTGAGAACCCTGCATGGCTGGCTCGGCGTCATCATCATGCCATGGGTGCTGATCGCGGGTTTCACCGGATTTTACCTGAATCACAAGCAGGCCGTTCTGTCGGTCATCGAGCCTGCGCCCTATGACGAGGCGCAATTCGATACATGGCCCGACCCGCAGGAAGGTACGCTGACGCAGGCGCTGAAACTGGCGGCGCAAAACTGGACCGATGAACGGGTTTCGACCATCGAGGAGAAGCCTTACCACAACCGTCCCGCCATTATCGTGACCAAGCCCTCGGGCCAGATCATCGTCAGCAAACCGACGGGGCATTACTACATCAAAACCACCTTCCGGCGGAAAACATTTGCTCCGGACGGAACGGAGCTGGATTCCAAGATCTACTGGGGCAGCATTTTCGGCTGGCTGCACGCCCGCGGCTGGCTCGGAACACGTTTCGGGACGTGGCTGATGGATATCACCAGCCTTGCGCTTATTGCCTTCGCGCTTAGCGGCATGTTCCTGTGGTGGATGCCGCGCGCCAAGAAATTCGCGCGACTGGTCCGGCGAAAGGCTTGATTGGCGGCCGGCAAGCTGCCATAAGCGCCACATGAGAACCGTATTTTGCATTTGCGAGATTTGTATTATCTGCTGACATATCGTCCGCGGCGCGTTCTTGTGTTTCCTTCCCATGATCAAAATGCTAGGCCCGCCGCAGGGAATTTGCGACTGGAATGGCCATGACCGAGATCAGACTTTACAACACCAAAACCCGCCGCAAGGAGGTTTTCGAGCCGATCGATGCCGAGAATGTCCGCATGTATGTTTGCGGCCCGACGGTCTATGACCGCGCCCATATCGGCAACGCCCGCCCCGTGGTGGTGTTCGACACGCTGTTCCGCCTGCTGCGCCATGTCTATGGCCACTATGCGGTGCGCTATGTGCGCAATTTCACCGACGTGGATGACAAGATCAACGCCAAGGCTGCCGAGACGGGCCGCGATATCCGCGACATCACTAACGAGACGATCGAGTGGTATCACCACGATATGGACGCCCTCGGCGCCCTGCGTCCGACCTTCGAGCCGCGGGCGACGGAATACATTGGCCAGATGATCGCGATGATTCAGGTGCTGATTGAAAAGGGCCACGCCTACGCGGCCGAGGGGCATGTGCTGTTCGACGTCAATTCCTATGACAAATACGGTACGCTGTCGGGGCGCAAGCTGGAGGATATGCGTGCGGGCGAGCGGGTGGAGGTTGCGGATTACAAGCGCGACCCGATGGATTTTGTGCTGTGGAAACCCTCGGCCGGCGACCAGCCGGGATGGGACTCCCCGTGGGGCTATGGCCGCCCCGGCTGGCATATCGAGTGTTCCGCCATGTCGCTGGAACTGCTCGGCGACAGTTTCGACATTCACGGCGGAGGCATTGATTTGCAGTTTCCGCACCATGAGAACGAGATAGCCCAAAGCTGCTGCGCCAACCCGCATGGCGACTTTGCCAATATCTGGATGCACAATGAAATGGTGCAGGTCGAGGGCAAGAAAATGTCCAAGAGCCTCGGCAATTTTTTCACGGTCAAGGACCTGCTGGACAAGGGCATCCCCGGCGAAGTGATCCGCTTCGTGCTGCTGTCCACGCACTATCGTTCGCCGATGGACTGGACGGAGAAGAAGGTGAAGGAGGCGGAGGCGACTCTGCGCAAATGGCGCCACCAAACAAACGGTGTCGACGAAGGGGAAATTTACCAGCCTTTTGTGGACGCGTTAGGGGATGATCTGAACACACATAAAGCAATTTCCGAGTTACACCACCTTTCAACAGCTGGCGACGTTACAACATTGCTGGCGTCGGCAAAGTTGCTCGGATTTCTGACTCCGGAGCTCGGCGGTTGGGAGAACAAGGGTCCACTGGATGGCCCAGAGTTGTCTAAACTAGACGATGTTCAGCGCACCCTCGCGAAGATTCGCGCTCGGGCGATAGAAAACAAGGATTTTGCGGAGTTTGACAGCTATAAAGCGAAAGTCGCAAATGCGGGTATTTCAGTAAAAATTTCACGCGATGGCGTTGTGCTGGAACCGAACGACAACTTTGACAGTGGCAAACTATGGGCGCTGGAGTAACTCTAATGTGGTCCACTGTATTCAAACGAAGCAGAATGCCCGCCCACGCCCCCCACGGGGGCGGGCATATGATCTTAGCTGTGCCAAGATCATTCAGGGAGAACCCGGATGCCTAAAGAACCCCTCTCGCTCTACGACACCACGCTGCGCGACGGTCAGCAAACCCACGGTGTGGACTTTTCCGCCGAGGACAAAACCCGCATCGCGCAGGCGCTCGATGATCTGGGCATCGACTACGTCGAAGGCGGCTGGCCCGGTGCCAACCCGACCGACAGCGATTTTTTCAACGCGGCACCGACCCTCGCCAATGCCACATTTACCGCCTTCGGCATGACCAAGCGCGCGGGGCGCTCGGCGGAAAATGACGAGGTGCTGGCAGGGGTTCTGAATGCCAACACGCCCGCCGTCTGTCTGGTCGGCAAGACACATGACTTTCACGTCACGACGGCGCTCGGGATCGAGCTGGTGGAAAACGTGGAAAACATCGCGGCTTCGGTCAAACACCTCGTCGCGCAGGGCCGCGAGGCACTGTTCGATGCCGAGCATTTCTTCGACGGTTTCAAAGCCAACCCCGATTATGCGCTGGAATGTTGCAAGGCGGCTTATGACGCCGGTGCGCGCTGGATTGTCCTGTGTGACACCAACGGCGGCGCCCTGCCCCATGACGTGCGCGAAGCGGTAGAGGCCGTGATCGACGCCGGCATTCCGGGGAACCACGTCGGCATCCATACCCACGACGACACCGGACATGCGGTGGCCAACAGTCTCGCCGCCGTGGACGCGGGTGCGCGCCAGATACAGGGCACGCTCAACGGTCTGGGCGAGCGCTGCGGCAATGCCAACCTCGTCACCCTGATCCCGACGCTGCTGCTGAAGGAACCCTACGCCAGCCGTTTCGACATCAACGTCCCGCAAGACAAACTGGCGGGGATGACCAAGCTGTCGCGGCTGCTCGACGATATCCTGAACCGCGTGCCGAATTCACACGCGCCTTACGTCGGGGCCTCGGCTTTCGTTCACAAGGCAGGGCTGCATGCCAGCGCCATCCTGAAAAACCCCGCGACCTATGAACATATTCCGCCCGAAACCGTGGGCAATGCCCGCCTCGTGCCGATGTCCAATCAGGCCGGGCAGTCGAACCTGCGCAAGCGCCTTGCCGATGCGGGGATCGAGGTTGCCAAGGGTGATCCGGCACTGGCCCTGATCCTTGACCGGGTCAAGGAGCGCGAGGACAAGGGGTTTGCCTATGACTCCGCACAAGCGAGTTTCGAGCTGCTGGCGCGCGAGGTTCTCGGCCGGTTCCCGAAATTCTTCGAGGTCAAACGCTACCGCGTGACCGTCGAGCGGCGCAAGAACAAGGAAAACCGTTCCGTCACGCTCTCCGAAGCGGTGGTGGCGGTGAAGGTCGGCGGCAAAAAGGTGCTTTCGGTCTCCGACAGTCTGGACGAATTCGGCAAGGACAGCGGGCCGGTCAACGCATTGGCCAAGGCGCTGGCCAAGGACCTCGGCCCCTATCAGGACATCATCGACGATATGCGGCTGGTGGACTTCAAGGTCCGCATCACCAATGGCGGCACCGAGGCCGTCACCCGCGTGCTGATCGACAGCGAGGATTCGCGCGGCCAGCGCTGGTCCACGGTCGGCGTCTCGGCCAACATCGTCGATGCGTCGTTTCAGGCCCTGCTGGACGCAATCCGCTGGAAACTGATCCGCGACGGGGCCAGCGAGTGAGTTTTTGCGCCGATATGGTGCGCGAGGGCGACCCCGACCGCTATGCCGCCACCATGGGCGCGCGCCCTGATGCGCGCGAGCCGTTGCTGGCGCTCTATGCCTTCAACCTCGAAATCGCCCGCGCCCCATGGGCCAGTGCCGAGGAAATGGTCGCCATGATGCGCCTGCAATGGTGGGTCGATGCGGTGGAAGACCTGTTCGACGGCCAGCCCCGCGACCATCCGGCGATGAAACCGCTGGCCGAGGCGGTGGCAAAATACAAGCTGCCTCGTGATCTGTTCAGGGAAATGGCCGAAGCCCGCCGTTTCGACGTTTACCGCGACGGCCATGCGGACCGGGCCGCCTTCGACGCCTATATCGCGGCCACCTCCGGCAATCTGATGCAACTGGCCGCCATGATGCTCGGCGCCGGTCCGCAGGCCATGCCCGTGATTGCCGACTATGCCTATGCCGCTGGCGTTGCCAACCTGCTGCGCGCGCTGCCGGAGCTATAC
>WFTU01000301.1 GCA_015485375.1 Paracoccaceae bacterium
CCCAGACGCTTGAACTCCTCGCGCTGGATATCGACCCAGCCGGCGGCGAATTTGCGGCACTCGGCGCGCAATTCGTTGATCGGCACGTCGTCCTTGTTCTTGCCCCTGGCGCGATACTGCTCCTCGATCTTCCACTCGATCGGCAGGCCGTGACAGTCCCAGCCCGGCACATAGCGCGCGTCCTTGCCCGACATCTGCTGGCTGCGCACCACCATGTCCTTCAGGATCTTGTTGAGCGCATGCCCGATGTGCAGATGCCCGTTGGCATAGGGGGGGCCGTCATGCAGGACAAAGGGCTTGCGGCCCTTCTGTTCGCGCAGGCGATGATAAACATCCAGCTTCGCCCAGCGCTCCAGCCATTCCGGCTCGCGTTTGGGCAATCCGGCCCGCATGGGGAAATCGGTTTTCGGCAGGTTCAGGGTCGTCTTGTAGTCGGGGGTCTCGGCGCACATTTTGCGGCTCCGTAAATCAGGAATATCAAAGGAGTGGGTCGGTGCGGCAGGCTCCATGCACCTTTTCCCGGCGACTCGCTCAGAGCGCCGGGCGACTAATTCGTATAATGTCGAATACGGTCCACATGGCCGCGTTATACGCGCGCCCCCGCCAAGGGTCCAGACCCTTTGTCGCAATTGAAATCCGCCGCGCCCGCCCCCATTTTCGACACAAACAGAATGAAAGACCGACCATGACCGCTATGCCCCCCCGTTTTCCGATCACGCCGCATGAAATCGACGCCGTGGTCATCACCTTCTATGACCGCATCCGCAACCACGAGGTCCTCGGGCCGGTATTCTTCGAGAGCCTGCCCCCCCTTGGCCCCGTCTGGCAGGAACACGAGGAAAAAATCGCCGCCTTCTGGCGCAACGCCATCCTTTTCGAGCGCTCCTACGACGGCAACCCGCAACGCACCCACCAGATGCGCGAGGGCGTCATGCCCGAACATTTCGCCATGTGGCTGGAACTGTTCGACGAGGTGCTGAAGGAAAAACTGACGCCGGAACAGGCCGCCGCATGGTCGGCACTGGCCCACCGCATCGGGGCGGGCCTGCGCATGGGTGTGGAAAACGCCCGCCGCCCGAAAGACGCCGTGCCGATCCTGCGCTAGGGCGTAGACCTAGGGCACCAGAACCGTCAGCCCCAGCAGCCGCCAGAGCTGCATCCCGCCGCGATAGTAGAACAGTTTTTCCGCCGGATAGCCCAGCTCCAGCAGATTGCGGATCGCACGCGGCGACTGCCCGCACCACGGGCCGTTGCAGAACAGCAGCAGGTCCTTGGCCGTGGAGAAATCATAGCTCCCGTCGTCATTGATGGTCACGCCGATATCCTCCAGCGTCCCTTCCAGCTCGATCTCCAGATCGCTCTCGAAATCGGTGTAGGGAATATTGACCGACCCCGGAATGGTGCCGTCCACAAACCATTTCGGCGTGCGCGCATCGATCAGGATGCCCTCGCCGCTCGCGACCTCGTTTTCCAGAAACGCCAGCACTTCCAGCTCGCCGACGGTTTTCACCCCGGGCGCCACATCCATGGACTGCACGCAAAACGGCGGGCAGGCACGCGAGGTCTTGGCAAATGCCCCCGTCAGCTCGTTATCCTGATCCTGAATGCGTTCGATGGTTACGGTTTCACCGTCCACCACCACATCGACGGATGGCAACGCCGGCGCAATGGCAACGTCTTGCGCCTGCATTTGTCCGGCAAAGCCGACGGCTATCAGCAGGGTCAGGAAAAATCTGGTCATGGGGCCTCGCAAAGGTTTGGGTTAAAACACCCCGCGAGTATAGGTAACGGTTTCGTGATCTGTCAATTTATTCCGTATCCGCCTCGCCCTTCTGCAACAACCGGTTCACCCAGGCCATGGCTCCGACCACAACGCCGATGCCAAGGAAGGAGACCACCCGCAGCAGCCCGTCCAGCCCCGACATATCGACCAGATAGACCTTGGCCACCGTCAGCCCGACCATCACCAGCATCAGCTTGCGCAACAGGGCCGAGCGGCGCAGCACCGCCAGCACCAGCAACCCGACCGCCACGGCCATCATGGCGATGGTATAGCTGTAAAGCTCCCCGTCTTTGACCCCGTAAACCGACAGGTCGTCCCCCTGCCACCAGCGCCGGATTTCCAGCCCGACATAAAGCGCCGCCAGCCCCGCCGCCACGAACCCGAGGATTTGTCGCAGCAGGCGGGGCAGATGGGTGAAGCGCAACGCCACAAAGCCGAGCAACAGCGCCGGCAGCAGATAGGCCACAAGCAGCG
>WFTU01000302.1 GCA_015485375.1 Paracoccaceae bacterium
CATATCCGCCAGCGCCGCATAGATATCCACCAGATTGCGCGCCTCCGGCCGGCCGGCCAGATCGTCGAGGTTATCCGGCAACGGCTTGGGATCGGTTTTCGCCTTCCTGAACTTCTTGGCGATCAGGTCCGCATCATCGGTCATGTTGATGCGCTCCATATCCGAATTGCCCGATTTCGACATCTTTTTGGTCCCGTCACGCAGGTTCATCACCCGCTTGGCAGGGCCTTCGATAATCGGCTCCGGCTGCGGAAAGAAATCCGGCACCTTGAAATCGTTGTTGAACTTCGCCGCAATATCGCGGGTCAATTCCACATGCTGCTTCTGGTCCTCGCCCACAGGCACATGCGTTGCGTGATACAGCAGGATATCCGCCGCCATCAGGCTGGGATAGGCATACAGGCCAAGCGAAACCTTCTCGGCATTCTTGCCCGCCTTGTCCTTGAACTGCGTCATCCGGTTCATCCAGCCGACACGGGCCACACAGTTGAAAATCCAGCCCAGCTCTGCATGGCCCGAGACCTGCGACTGGTTGAAAAGGATCGACTTCGCCGGATCGAGGCCGCTGGCAATATACGCCGCCGTCAACTCCCGCGTGGCATGTTTCAGTTCCGCCGGATCTTGCCAGACGGTGATCGCGTGCATGTCGACAACACAGTAGATGGTCTCGAAACCCTGTCCCTGCATATCGACAAACCGTTTGATGGCACCAAGGTAGTTTCCAAGGGTCAATCCGCCCGAAGGCTTGATCCCGGAAAAGACGCGACGCGTGTGGACCGCTTCCGTCATGGCAATTCTTCCTTTACTTTCGTTGCAATAATGGGCGACTTATCGCGAGTGCGAAGCCGCCCGTCAACAGGAGTCACCAATGTTCGATCCGAATGCCAATGTATCGCCCGTCAATCCGTTGCCGCCGGTAATCGTGATTCTGGCGTTGGCCATCGCCGTGATCGAGCTGACGCTGCAACTGGCCTCGGCCGGTTTCATCGGCGGGCCGGACGGCGTCGGCTGGCGGCTGGAACTGATGCGCGCGCTCGGGTTCTTCGACAATGTGTTCGAATACATGCGCCAGACAAATACCTATGACTGGAATACGCTGGGCCGCTTCATCACCTACCCCTTCGTGCATTTTGCCTTCGCCCACGCGGCTTTCGCCTTTGTGATGATCCTCGCCATAGGCAAGGCGGTCGGGGATATCTTCCACACGTTCTCCGTCCTCGCGATATTCTTCATCAGCTCGATCACCGGCGCTCTGGCTTTCGGCTATCTGGCGGACTCGCAGTATCCGCTGATCGGCTCCTATCCGGCAGTCTACGGGTTGATCGGGGCATATACATGGACGCTCTGGCTCAATGCCTCCGCCGATGGCGAAAGCCGCCTGATGGCTTTCCGTCTGGTCGGTTTGCTGATGGGCCTGCAACTGTTCTACCGCTATTTTTTCGGCGGTAGCGAAGAATGGATTGCCGATCTGGCCGGTTTTATCACCGGCTTCCTGCTGTCTTTCGTGCTGGCACCCGACGGCCGCGCACGTATCAACCGCTGGATCATCCGGGTCCGCCAGCGCTAACCGCGGCGCATATACCGTCGCAGGTCCGCCGGTTTCATCGCACCGGTCAGCACAACGCTCGCGCCATAAACCAGCGCCCCGAGCAGCACCAGCGCGCCCAGCGCCGCATAGCGCACTCCCGCCATTGCCAGCCATCCGTCCATCAGCCAGGCGGCAACCCAGATCACCAGCCCCATGGATACGCTCGACAGCACAATCCGCGGCATGACATGGCGCAGGCGTGCATCGACCACCGCCGCATCACCGAATTTCCGCGACCCGCGCCAAAGCAGCCAGAGCATTACCCAGCCCGCCACCGTCGTCCCGATGGCCGCTGCAAGATAACCGATATACCACGACAAGCCGATCGCCAGCACGGCATTCACCACCATCGACACCAGCGCATAATTGAACGGTGTGCGTGTATCCGCACGGGCAAAAAATACCGGCGACAGCACCTTGGCCAGAACAAAGGATGGCAAGCCGATCCCGTAAACCACCAACGCCGCCGCCGTGGCCGCCGCATCCCCGGCCCCGAATGCCCCACGCTCGAACAGCACCGACACCAGCGGCAGCGGAATAACCACCAGCGCCACCGCCGAGGGAATGGTCAGGAACAGGGTAAACTCCGCCGCACGGTTCAGGCTGTCCCGAC
>WFTU01000303.1 GCA_015485375.1 Paracoccaceae bacterium
GATCGGGCACGGCATTATCCAGATTGACGACTCTAAATCAGGTCGCGCGGGTTATGGTATATTGTGCGGCCTGACGCAAGTTTTCCGCCTTTTCGCCAAAAGGTGCAAGGGCTTCGGTCGCGATTGTGACCAGCTCCGCCGCCCGCGCCTTGGCCCCGTCCAGCCCCAGCAGCGAAACGAAAGTGGCTTTTCCGGCCTCCGCATCCTTGCCGACACGCTTGCCGGTGGTCTCCGCGTCGCCCTCCACATCCAGCACGTCGTCCTGTATCTGGAAGGCCAGCCCCAGCGCCTCGGCATAGGCGCGCATCGGGGCGGGATCGGCATCGGCCAGAAGCGCCCCCGCCTCGGCCGCCCAGCGGATCAGCGCGCCGGTCTTTTTGGCCTGCAATGCGGTGATTTCAGCGAGCGTCAGCGGGGCATCGGCGGTTTCGGCCGCAATATCGAGCGCCTGCCCGCCGACCATCCCGTCCACCCCCGCCGCCAGCGCCAGCGGGCCGACAAGCACCGGAGTCGCGGCCAGATAGGCAAAAGCCTGCGTTTGCAGCGCGTCCCCGACCAGCACGGCGGTCGCCTCGTCCCATTTCACATGCACCGTCGGCTTGCCGCGACGCAGGTCGTCGTCGTCCATACAGGGCAGGTCGTCATGCACGAGGCTATAGGCATGCAGACATTCGATCGCCGCCGCCGCCGGTATCGCCACCTCGCGCGCCACGCCGTGCAGCGCCGCGCTTTCCAGCACCAGAAACGCCCTGAGCCGCTTGCCGCCGTTCAGCACCGCATATTGCATCGCCCCGGCAATGGTGTTTCCGGCGGGCAGGGTGTCGGCCAGATACGCCTCCACCGCCTCCGCATCGCGGCGCAGGGCTTGCAGGAAGGCTTCGGGCATCAGGAAATCCCGACCGGTTCCAGACCGTTCGGCTTGCCCTCGCCATCCAGCGTGATTCTGGCGACTTTTTCCTCGGCGGCTTTCAGTTTTTCCTCGCAATGGGCCTTCAGCGCCGCACCGCGTTCGTAAAGGTCGATGGATTTTTCCAGCGGAACCGAGCCGCTTTCCAGATGCACCACGACGGATTCCAATTCGCTCATGGCTTCCTCGAAACTCATGTCGGCAACCGGTTTATCACTCATTTTTCCGCTCCATCAGAACCTTGACATGCGCCTTGGCCGAGGCCGCCAGCGCGTCGAGATCATAGCCCCCTTCCAGCACGGATACCAGCCTGCCGCCGCAATGTTTGTCCGCCAGATCGCAAAGTTGTGCCGTGATCCATGCGAAATCCGCCTCCACCCAGTTCAGGTTGGCCAGCGGGTCGGCGCGATGGGCGTCAAAACCGGCAGAAACGAGGATCAGCTCCGGCGCAAAGGCCTCGATCGCGGGCAGCACCCGCCCCTCCATCGCCGCGCGCATCTCTGCCCCGCCCGTGTTGGGGGCGAGCGGCACGTTCAGCACATTGTCGAACGCCCCGCGTTCATGCGCCGCCCCCGTGCCGGGATACAGCGGCATCTGGTGGGTGGAGGCAAACAGAACGCGCTCCTCCGACCACAGCAGGTCCTGCGTGCCGTTGCCGTGATGCACGTCGAAATCCACGATGGCGACGCGGGACAGCCCGTGCGCCTCCAGCGCATGTTTCGCCGCAATCGCCACATTGCCGAACAGGCAGAAACCCATCGGCGTCTCGCGCTCCGCATGATGCCCCGGCGGGCGGATGGCGCAAAAGGCATTGTCGGCCGCCCCCTCCAGCACCATATCCACCGCCGTCACCACCGCGCCGACGCCGCGATAGGCCGCCCTCAGCGAGCCTTCGGACATATGCGTATCGGCATCGAGCGGCCCGACGGGGGCCGACCTGATCCGCTCCAGATAGGCCGCCGGATGGACGCGCAGGATATGGGAGTCCCTGCCAAGGGGGGCCTCCACCCGCAGCAGATCCGGATTGCTTAACGCTTCATTAACCCTTTCCACCCGCGCCACGCTTTCGGGGTGGCCGGTCGGATTGATATGGATCAGGCAGTCGGGGTGGGTAATCAAAGCGGTTGTCATGCCGCGAATCCTAGGCAAGACTGTTTCCATCTACAAGAAAGGAATTTTAATGCGTTTATTGTTCGCCCTGCTTCTGCTACCCGCCCTCGCCTCCGCCCAGAGCCTGATCCGGCCGTGGCAGGTATTGTCCTCCGTCACCAACGACTGGAACGAAGACGGATGGATGGACCGCGCCGTTCTGGGATATGCGCCCGACGACGGCGAAACGGTGCTGTGGATATATCAGGGCGGCGACACCGGCTTCGCTCTTGTGGCGGAGGCCCGCGGCATGATCGGCATCCCCGCCGGAGAGGTCCCGCCGCCGGACATGTTCGTGACCGAGCGCGGCAGCCTGCAGATCATTTCCGAAAGCGACGCCGGCGGGCGGAATTTCTGGTCCGAGGTCATCACCATTGCCTATCGCAAGGGAAAATTCGTCGTCGCGGGCTATACCTCGACCAATTACGACACCATCAACCCTTCGCTGACCGGCACCTGCGACGTGAATTTTCTGGCCCGCAAGGGCGAGCTGACCGATGCGGACGAACAGACAACCGCCTTTACGCTGGACACCCCCGCCACACCGGTGGACCGCTGGAGTATCGCGGGGGTTCCCGATGCCTGTTATCGCTAGACTCGCGCTGGCGCTGGCACTGCTGCCCGCCGTCGCGGGCGCGGAAACGAAGCTGGAGCCGTGGCAGGTGATCGGCACCGTCACCGCCGAATGGAACGGGGACGGGCTGCAGGACCGCGCGATCCTGAGCTATGACCCTGATGGCATGATCACCAACCTGTCGATCTATTTCGGCACACGCGAGGGCGGGTTCAAACCGGATACGGAACTGGTGGACGAGGTCTGGATGGGCTCCATGTGGGGGATGCAGCCGGATCTGTCACTGAAGGACGACGGCACCCTCGTGGTGGCCTCGCGCAACATCGGCATGGGCCGGAACCGCTGGGAAAACACCATTGATGTAGCCTATCGCAACGGGGTCTTTGTGGTCACCGGATTTGCGACCTCCTACTATGACACGCTGGATTTGCAGGGGGGCGGCGATTGCACGGTCGATTTTGCGGCAGGGCGCGGCACATTCACGGATGTCGAGGGCCGCGAGACACCTTTCGAAACCGCCGGCGGGGTGATCCCGCTGCTGAAGTGGTCCTATGTCGATGCCCCTTCCGCCTGCTGGCCGGAGTAGCCGCCATGCCCGAACTCCCCGAAGTCGAAACCGTGATGCGCGGCCTTGCACCGGCGATGGAGGGCAAGCGGATCGCGCGTGCCGATATCCGCCGCGAGGGGCTGCGCTGGCCTTTCCCCGAAAACCTCTCCGCGCGGCTGGAGGGCAAACGGGTGCAGCGCCTGCGCCGCCGCGCGAAATATATCCTCGCCGATCTCGACAGCGGCGAGAGCGCGATCATCCACCTAGGCATGTCGGGGCGGATGCTGATCGGGGCGGGGGAACCGGCGAAACACGACCACATCGTGCTGGATATGGAGGGCGGCACGCGGATTGCTTTCAACGATGCGCGCCGCTTCGGCATGTTCGACCTCGCCGCCACCGACGCGCTGGACAGCCACCGGATGCTGGCGGGGATCGGGCCGGAACCGCTGGGCAATACTTTCGATGCCGAATACCTGAAGGCGCGGTTCACGGGGCGCAAAACGCCGGTGAAATCGGCACTGCTGGACCAGAAAACCGTCGCCGGACTCGGCAATATATATGTCTGCGAGGCCTTGTGGCGCGCCCGTATCGACCCGCGGTTGCCGGTGGGGAAACTCGGGGCCGCGCGGATCGAGGCCCTCGTTCCGACGATTCGCGACGTTCTGGGCGAAGCCATCGACGCGGGCGGCTCCTCGCTGAAAGATTATCGGCAGGCCGATGGCGAGCTTGGCTACTTCCAGCACGCTTTCGCCGTCTATGGCCGCGAGGGGGAGCCTTGCAAATCAGAGGGTTGCAGCGGAATAATCAAACGGATCGTGCAATCCGGGCGCTCGACGTTCCTTTGCCCGCACTGCCAGCAACAGGCTTGATCCCTGTGTCGCGCATGTTACACAGGGCGCCGGACAGCAACAAAGGAGCCTTGTCATGGCTTACGAGACCATTCTTACCGATGTCGAGGATCACGTCGGTCTGATTACCCTCAACCGCCCCAAGGCGCTGAATGCGCTCAACAGCCGGATGCTCGGCGAACTGGCCGAGGCGCTGACCAGCATGCAGTATGACCACAATGTGCGCTGCATCATCATCACCGGATCGGAGAAAGCCTTCGCCGCCGGTGCGGATATCAAGGAAATGTCGGAAAAATCCTTCGTCGATATGTTCACCGAGGATTTCTTCACGCCGGAAACCGAAGCCCTGCTGCGCGTGCGCAAGCCGATCATCGCCGCCGTTTCGGGCTATGCGCTCGGCGGCGGCTGCGAACTGGCGATGATGTGCGACTTCATCATCTGCTCGGACACCGCGAAATTCGGCCAGCCGGAAATCAACCTCGGCGTTGTCGCTGGGATCGGCGGCACGCAGCGCCTGACCCGTTTCGTCGGCAAGTCGAAGGCGATGGAAATGCACCTGACCGGCCGCATGATGGACGCGGACGAGGCCGAACGCTCCGGTCTGGTCAGCCGCGTGGTGCCGGCCAAGGACCTGATGTCGGACGTGAAAGCCACCGCCGCGAAAATCGCGGAAAAATCCATGATTACCACCATGGTGGTCAAGGAAGCCGTCAACCGTGCCTATGAAACCACCCTGCGCGAAGGGCTGCTGTTCGAGCGCCGCGTTTTCCACGCGCTGTTCAACACCGACGATCAGGAAGAAGGCATGAACGCCTTCCTTGAAAAGCGCGAGCCGCAGTTTCGCGACAAATAACCCTCACAGGCGTTGACTCGGACCAAATGCGGTTGTAGAGGGACGCTTCATCTTTCGAATCTCGAACGAACCGGAATTTTATACATGGCAAATTCGCCCCAAGCAAAGAAACGTGCACGCCAGATCGAGCGCCGCACCGCTGTCAACAAAACGCGCCGCACGCGCATCCGCACCTTTCTGCGTAAAGTAGAAGAAGCTATCACCGGTGGTGACCAGGCTGCTGCTGCCGACGCACTGAAAGCCGCACAGCCGGAAATCATGCGTGGCGTGACCAAAGGCATCTGGCACAAGAAAACAGCCAGCCGCAAGGTTTCGCGTCTTGCTGCCCGCGTAAAGGCAATGTCCGCCTGATAGCCGACCTTGTTCCGAACGATTGAAACGCGTCCTTTCGGGCGCGTTTTGTCGTTTGTGAAATTCTGTTACAAAATTTCTGGGTAGTTTTATTACGTTCTCCTTTCGTCCCTATTGAGCGAATCTCCGGCATTGGCTACCTTGTCCTCACGCTTTGCGATTCCTACTGCTCGCTGCCTGAAAGCGTCGTCAAAATAACGATTACCTGCCTGCGAAACGCCTGTTTTTCGCCACGGATATGTATTGTCTTTTTGACCCCGTTCGAGCCGTAGGAAAGGGTAATGCGGGGTGGAATCTGCTCGATTCTCGATTGAAATTATTGATATTCGGCGCGTTTTGCGCAGGGGGAAGTTTTGTCCGGAGCCACGACCTTGGAAATCACCGAAGTGAACCCGCTCGAAGCGTGGGAGGCTCTGCAAAACGATCCGGCCAGTGTTCTGGTCGACGTGCGCACCATTGCCGAATGGGATTACGTAGGGGAGCCGGTTCTGGACTCGCTGGGCAAGGAATTGCTGAAGGTCGAGTGGATGGAATTCCCCGAAATGACCCGCAACACCTTCTTTGCCGAGGAAGTTTTTCCCCAGCTTGCCGATGATACCACCACGGTTTTCCTGATCTGCCGCTCCGGCCGCCGCTCGCTCAATGCGGCGCGCTGTCTGGCGGAGAAAATTGCGGAAAAGGGGCGGGACATCAAATGCGTCAACGTGGCCGAGGGGTTCGAGGGGGACCCGGACGCCGAGCATCATCGCGGCACGCTGAACGGCTGGAAAGTGCGCGGACTGCCCTGGAAACAGGCTTAGAATAATAACAGCGGTGCCGCAAAAGGGCCGCACGAACGATAGAACGGGACGGTATGGAAA
>WFTU01000304.1 GCA_015485375.1 Paracoccaceae bacterium
ATGCTATCCTGTCCGAACCTTTCATCCCCGACGCCAGCGCAAAAATTCTGGCGGCGCTGAAGGTGGAGGACACAAGCTGGCCCGATGATCCGGAGGCGGCGTTGAATGCGCTTCCGGCGGGGCATGCGTTTGAAACCCCCGATGTGCTGTTCGCCAAAATTTCCGACGAGCGGCGCGAGGAGCTGGAAGCGCAATTCGCGGGGGGCTGACCTGTGGGCGGAAGCTATGTCGAACAACTGGGCGACAGCCTGCGCGCCAAGCGCATGCCGTTTGACGAGATTCCGGTTGTCGATCTGGCGCCCCTGTCCGGCGAGGGCGACCGCTCGGAAATGGCGCGGGCGATCCACCACGCGCTGCGCAATACCGGCTTCATGTATATCACAAACCACGGCGTCCCCGAGGAACTGATCCGCGAGGCCTTCGACATGGCCGCGCGGTTTTTCGCCCTGCCCGACGAACAGAAAATGGCACTGCACATCGGTAATTCCGGCGTGGCGCTGCGCGGCTATACCGAAGTTTTCGGAGAAAACACCGACCCGGACCGCACCCGTGACCTGAAAGAGGTTTTCGACCTCGGGCGGGAAGCACGGGACGGCAGGATCCGCCCGTTTTTCGGACCGAACGCATGGCCGGAGCAGCTGCCGGAGTTCGGCGAGGTTTTCACCCGCTACCATGATGCCATGCTGGATCTGGCGCAGCGCCTGATGCAGGGGATCGCGCTGAGCCTCGACCTGCCGGCGGGGGTTTTTGATCCCGAATTACAGGAACCGGTCGCCATCCAGCGTGTGCTGCATTATCCGCCGCAAGGCGCGGTGCGGGACGACAGCCTGATCGGCATCGGGGCACATACGGATTACGGCTGTCTGACCATTCTGGCACAGGATAAGGTCGGCGGTTTGCAGGTCATGACCCGCGACGGAGACTGGATTTCCGCGCCGCCGATCTCCGGAACCTTCATCATCAACATCGGCGACATCATGCAGCGCCTGACAAACGATGTGTATCTGGCGAATATGCACAGGGTAATAAATACCTCCGGCAGGGAGCGGTATTCGCTGCCGTTCTTCTTTGATTTCGATTTCGATACGGTGGTGGTTCCGATGGAATCCTGTGTAACGCCGGACAACCCGCGAAAATACGATCCTGTTGTCAGCGGCGAGCACAAGTGGCAACGCTATCAGGCAAGCTTCCCGCATCTGGAAAAGGATACACTATGACCTACAAGGTAACCTGCCATTGCGGCGCTATTGAACTGGCGGTGGATTTTCCCGACGGGCTGAGCGGGCTCAAGCGCTGCAACTGCTCGATCTGCCGGCGCAAGGGGGCGATCATGGCCTATACTGCGGGGGAAAATGTGACGCTGGTGAAGGGCGAGGACGTGCTGTCCACCTACAGTTTCCACACCCACGCGGCGCAGCACCACTTCTGTTCGGTGTGCGGGATCTATACCCACCACCGGCCACGGTTCGATCCGTCAAAGGTCGGGATCAACACCGGCTGTATCGAGGGGATCACGCCCGGGGACGTTGCGGAGTACGAGTTGATGGACGGGGCAAACCATCCGATGGATGCGAAAAGCTGAAGCGGCGCTTTACAATACTCCGCGAACAGCTATTTTCCCCTAGCCTGCCCGCTTGGTGAAATTGGTAGACACAAGGGACTTAAAATCCCTCGACCGCAAGGTCATGCCGGTTCAAGTCCGGCAGCGGGCACCAGAATTATTACCGATTTTTTCTGGCATTTCAGCAGCTTTGGCGAATATACAAGGTCGAGTAGCGGAAACAGAGGCCGATGCAGCAACCGAAATCAGCAAGAGTAGTGCTCGCCATTGCGCTATTTTCATTCATCGGCGTAACCTCCCTGACGCTTTACGGGTATGTTTTCAATGTTGTGGACCTCTTCTGGGATCTCGACATATATGTGCGGGCGGCCCGTGACGGGCTGACTGGTGGCGCGCCCTACCGCGAAGTTGACGGGCTGGCGTTTGTCTATCATCCGCTGGTGCTGCATCTGTTCATGACTATCGAGCGGATAGTGCCCCTCTCGACCGTCCTTACGGCGTTCTATGTGGTCACCTCGGGATGGCTGGGGTACGAGTTGATACGCACAGCACAGAATATTGTGCGCAACCGGGGTATCTCGCTTTCCTACTGGGTACTGTTGCCGGTGCTGGTAACAATGATTCCGGTACACGCGGGTGTGTTCGTCATCGTGACCGGAAACCTGACGACCTATCTCCATTTTTTCCTGATCGCCTATCTTCTTCGTATCTACCGGAACAGAGGGGCATTCAGCAGCGTCGGAAGCATGATTGCTGTCGGGGTTTTCTCGCTCATCAAGCCATATTTTCTGGCGTATATCCTGCTGGCGCTTGTGAACCCGCGTTCGGTGCGATCAGCTGTCACCGAGATATCGGCGGGCGTGGCGGTTTTTGCCGCATTCTGGTTCGGAGGTGCGCTGGTCTATCCGGCCGAAATGGATATTTTCATGTCGAATATCGCCGGATTGCAGTCCAACGGGCGTGTGGATGTCGGCATCAATATTTACGGCCTGACCCAGTCGCTCGGGCTTTCGAAAATCGGGGGGCTGGGGGTTCAGGTTGTCGCCTCGGCACTGTTGATTTTGGTCTTTTGGGCAATTTCCCGACGAATACGAAACACCGAGGGCGGAGGGGCGTTGGTGCTCACGCTGGCCTATCTTGTGCTGACGCTGGTCAATCCCCGGCTCAAGGAATATGACCTGTTTCCGGCCGTGCTGCCCGCGCTGGTGTTCTGGCATATCTACAGCCGGAAGGTCTATGCGCTGTTTGTGGTCGTCACCCCGTGGTTTCTGGCGATGATCCTGCTCAGATATTATATCGTCTTCACAAATATATAGATTGCGCAATGCTGTAGTCCTGCCCGGAGCAGGGCCGCCACACCCGGGGTGATGCACGGAGATATCTGGAAGCGGCGGCCTGTCACAAATAACAGGCCGCCTGTGTTTTATCAGTTGCCCATGCCTTTGCCGTTGGCCATGGCCCAATGGTGGGGCTGGTGGTGCGGGCCGGAGGCGAGCAGGCCGTAGAAGCCGAGCCCCTCGAGTTTGGCGAGGTCGGCTTCGGGCACCAGAACGGTGATTTCGGCGCCGTTCGGCACTATTTCGGCAGAGTAGCTCCAGCCGTCGGTGCCGTCCATGATGGCGGCGTGGCCCAGCACCATCCGCTCGATGGAGGGCGCGACGGTGGCGTCTCCGGTGACAGTGAATTTCATGCCGCCATCGACTTTCTCGGCCACTGCGAAGGAGTCGAGCGTAACGCGGTCCATGTCCTGAAGGTGCTGGCGCAGGGCGTCGATGTCGACCATTGACCAGTCGGTGTTCGGGTTGGCGTCAAGCGCGCGCACGACCTCGGCGATGGTGGCAAAGGCGGACTGGCCTGCCTCGGTCAGCGGTCCGGCGGTCATGGCATTGCCGGCCATGGCGCCCATGCCTGCACCCATACCCTGCATGCCGGCGCCGGAGCCCATGTTCATACCCGTGCCGCCCTCGCCGGAGTTCATCATGCCCTGCATGGATTGCATCATCTGCATCATTTGCATCATGCCGGACATCATTTTCATCATGCCCTCCATGCCTTCCATTCCCTGCATGCCGCCGGAGCCGCCGTGCATGCCGCCACCCATACCCGAGCCGCCCATGCCACCCATGCCGGATGTGCCCTCGCCGGAATTGCCCATGTCCATACCCATGCCGGAACTGCCCATCGCGCCCTCCAGAGTTTGCGCCTGCGCGGTGTCGTTCATCTGCATGCCTTCCATGTTTTCCATGCCGGGCATGGTCTGGGCCAGCGCCGGTGTGGCAAGTAGGGTCGTCATCAGGAGTACTTTCAGCATTGTGTTCTCTTTCTTCAGGTTACGTTGAAAAACACCTTGCATGTTTTCCTGTTGCACCAACATGATAGAAATCATGCCACACGATTTCTTGACCGCCATTTCGCATCTTCCCCATCGCGTGCGGCAATTTGCCGAAGGGGTGCAGCTGTTCGAGCGCGACGATCCGGTGCGCTCGCTGTTCGGGGTTCTGTCGGGCGAGGTGCATCTGCTACGCCGCCATATCGACGGCACCGGCGTGATTTTGCAACGCGCCGCGGGTGGCGCGATTCTGGCGGAGGCTTCGCTGGCCTTCGAAGTCTACCATTGCGCGGCGGTGACTGTGGCGCCGTCCCGTCTGGCGGTGTTCGAACGCGCAGCCGTGCGCGATCTGGTGGAGTCTGATCGCGGCGTCGCCAGCGCCCTGACCGCGCATCTGGCGCGCGAGGTGCGCAACGCGCGGATGAAGGTGGAGATCCTGTCGCTGAAAAAAGTGGCGGACCGGCTGGATGCCTGGCTGGTCTGGCACGACGGAGTGTTTCCCGCGCGCGGCGACTGGCGGCAGGTGGCCGAGGAAATCGGGGTGAGTGCGGAGGCGCTTTATCGCGAACTTGCGCGGCGGCGATAACGGGTGCACCATCGGAGGGGAAAAACGGGAGGATGGCCATGCGACTCAAGGGAAAAACCGCAATCGTGACCGGAGGGGCTTCGGGGTTTGGCGAAGGCATCGTGCGCAAGTTTATTGCCGAGGGCGCGCGGGTGATGATTGCGGATATCAACATCGACGCCGCCGAGGCTTTGGCGGAGGAGGTCGGCGCAATTGCGCAGCACGTCGATGTCTCGGACGCCGACAGCGTGCATGCAATGGCGCATGCCTCATTCATCGCCTTCGACACGCTCGACATTCTGGTCAACAACGCCGGTATCACCCATATCCCCGCACCGATGGAGGAAGTCTCCGAAGAGGATTTCGACCGGGTGCTGGCGGTGAACGCCAAATCCGTCTACCTGACCGCGAAATATATCGTGCCGCATATGAAGGGGAACAATTCCGGCGCGATCCTGAACGTGGCCTCCACCGCCGGTGTCAGCCCGCGGCCGAAGCTGAACTGGTATAACGCCTCCAAAGGCTGGATGATTACCGCGACCAAAGCCATGGCGGTGGAACTGGCGCCCGAGGGCGTGCGGGTCAATGCGATCAATCCGGTGGCGGGGGAAACGCCGCTGCTGAAAACCTTCATGGGCGAGGACACACCGGAGATGCGGGCGAAGTTTATCTCCACCATTCCGCTCGGGCGGTTTTCGACGCCGGAGGATATGGGCAACGCCGCGGCATTCCTGTGTTCGGACGAGGCCAGCATGATCACCGGCGTGGCGCTGGAAGTGGACGGCGGACGCTGCATATGAGGGTCGGGCCGCGCAACCTGATTACCGATGTGGCGGGGCTGTATGTCGGCAACGCCAGCATTGATTCCCTGAAATCCGGCGCGACAGTTCTGGTCGGGGACGCGCCGTTTACGGCGGCCGTGCATGTGATGGGCGGCGCGCCCGGAACGCGGGAAACCGATGCGCTGGCACCGGACAAGCTGGTGGAGGCGGTGGATGCGCTGGTGCTGTCGGGCGGCTCGGCCTTCGGGCTGGATGCGGCCTCGGGGGTGACGGATGCGCTGCTGAAACAGGGGCGCGGGTTCCGGATCGGGCCGGCGACGGTGCCGATCGTGCCGGCGGCGATTATTTTTGACCTTCTGAACGGGGGCGACAAGGATTGGGACGAGAACCCCTATCGCGCGCTCGGCGCGGCGGCGCTGGAGGATACCTCGGAGGATTTTATCCTCGGGACGATTGGCGCGGGAGTCGGGGCGACGACGGCGAACCTGAAAGGCGGGCTCGGGTCTGCCTCGGTGGTGCTGGATAGCGGGCATACGGTCGGGGCGCTGGTGGTGGTGAACCCCTTCGGCGCGGCGGTGGTGCCGGAAAGCGGGCATTTCTGGGCCGCGCCTTTCGAGGTGGACGGGGAATTCGGCGGGCGTGGTGTGGCGCAGACATATGATCCGCTGGCCAATCCGACGACCGAGAAGCTGGATGCTTTCAACGCCAAGTCCAATACGACGATCGCGATCGTGGCAACCGATGCCGTTCTGACCAAGGCACAGGCCATGCGCATGGCGGTGGCGGCGCATGACGGCATGGCGCGGGCGCTGGTGCCCTCGCATACACCTTTCGACGGGGATCTGGTGTTCGCGGCGGCAACGGGAGCGAAGCCGCTGGGCGATCCGGCGTTTGACCCCCTGATGCTGGGCAACGCGGCGGCACTGTGTCTGGCGCGGGCGATTGCGCGCGGAGTCCATGCGGCGACCCCTGCCGAGGGGGATATTCTGCCGACGTGGGGCGAAAAGTTCGGCTAGTCGGTCGCCGTCAGCCACCCCTGCATCTGCTCCATCGCCTCGCCCACCGCCCTGATCGAGGCGGCGACCCCTTCGGGACGGGTGAAACCGTGGTCGGCGCCCTCGATAATGCTCAGGGTGGCGTTTTCCATGCCCCGCAGACGGTCCATCATTTCCGGCGTGCAGGCGGGGTCGCGGGTGCCGATCAGGCAGAAGGACGGGTATTGGCTGGCCGCGATCCGCGCCGGCAGGCCGGTGCCGACTAGGCTGGGGGTCAGCCATGCCAGGCGGGTGTTTTCCGGTGCCGCGTCGGGCAGGCCCCAGCCCATCGAGATGGAGCCGAGGGATTTGCCGACAACGGTCAGGCGGGCGTAAGGGCCGAATTGCAGGGCGGCGTCCAGCGCGATGCGGCCGTCCTCCTTTATCCAGGCCAGCCGCTCGTCCTGCGGGGCGATCCGGAACTTCGGCTTGCGGTTGTAGGCGAAATCGAGGGCCAGCACATCGGCCTCCCGCTCCGCCATCAGCATGTGGCTGTAGGACAGGAGCGGCATGTCGGTGGAATAATTCAACCCCGGCAACAGCACCGCCAGTTCGCGCCCGCCACGACGGGTGAGACGCGCGGTGAAGGGGCTGCCGTTGTAGCCGGTGAATTTAAGAAATTCCTGCTTCATGGCGCCAGTATAGCGCCGCTGCCCTACCCCGTATAGGTTTCGTCAAAGGCATATCCGGCGGAGCGCACGGTGCGGATCGGATCGGCCTCGCCCTTGCGTTTGAGGGCCTTGCGCAGGCGGCCGATATGGACATCGACGGTGCGGGCCTCGACATAGATATCCTGCCCCCAGACACGATCCAGAAGCTGTTCGCGGCTATAGACACGCCCCGGACGCTGGATCAGCACGTCAAGCAGGCGGAACTCGGTCGGGCCGAGCCTGATGTCGCGGTCGCCGCGGCGCACGCGCATGGTGGTGCGGTCCAGTGTGATATTGCCGTGGCTGGCGGTATCTCCGGCAATGGCGGGGTTGGAGCGGCGCAGCACGGCGCGGATGCGGGCAACCAGTTCGCTCATGGAGAA